>JAFATL010000736.1 GCA_019243975.1 Actinomycetota bacterium
CGCAGCTTCCACGTGGCGTCGTCGTTGTCGGGCGGCATGGGCCACAGCACGGTGCGCAGCTCGTCGTTCAACACGATGTCGACGAGCGCGTCGAACGGCTCTTGGCCGCGTTCGCGCGCCAGGTCGGCCACCACCCGACCCTTGAGGCCTTCGTTCTCGGCCGAGTAGGTGTCGCCCAGCACGTAGTGCCCGAAGTCGGCGAGGCGGCGGAACACGCCCGCTTCCTCGCTGGTGGCCCGGGCCAGCATCGTGCGCCGCACCTCGGGGTCGCGCAGCCTGGCCATGCGCTCAGGCACCGGCAGGTTGAGCACGTCGCCCCACCCCGGCATGAGGTTGAACGCGCAGTACGTGCGGAAGCTCATGTTCATCGGCACCAGCACCGGCATGGTCAGGGCAATCACGCGGCCACCGGCCTTGCGTGCCGCGTCGGACGCCTCGAGCTGGCGGGTGATGCGCTCGGGCACACGCGAGTCGACGGTGAGGACGTTCCAGTTGATGGCCCGTTGGGCCGCGGCGGACATCGCCGCCAGCAGCTCGATCTCGTCGTCGCTGAACATGTCGAGACACCCCTCGACGATGCCTTCCAGCGTCGTGCCCTCGTGGTCACGCACGGCGCCGCACAGGGCGAGCAGCTCTTCGCGCGACGCATGTCGCGACGCCACCGGTTGGCCGTCACCGTCGGAGTGCGTCTTCGAGAGCGTGGTCGAGAAGCCGAGGCCGCCGGCGGCCAGGCTGTCGTGCAGTAGCTGGACCATGGCCGCCTGCTGCTCGGGCGATGCCGTCTGGCCGATGGCGTCCGGGCCCATCACGTAGCGGCGCAGGGCGCAGTGGCCCACCATGAAGCCGGCGTTGACGGCGATGCGGCCCTGCAGCGCGTCGAGGTACTCGCCGAACGACTCCCACGTCCACGGCACGCCCTGCTCGAGCGCCTGCAGTGGCATGCCCTCGACCTTCGTCATCATGCGGCGGATGTAATCGGCGTCCTCGGTCTTGACCGGCGCCAGCGTGAAGCCGCAGTTCCCGCTCACCACCGACGTGACGCCGTGGTTGTTCGACGGGGTCGCGTGCGGGTCCCAGAAGAACTGTGCGTCGTAATGCGTGTGGGGATCGACGAAGCCGGGCGCCACCACCAGGCCGTCGCCGTTGAGGATCTTGCCCGCGCCCTCGTCAACCTTGCCCACCGTCGCGATGCGGCCGTCGGCCACCGCCACGTCGCCGAGGTACCCGGGCGCGCCGGTGCCGTCGACGATGGTGGCGCCGCGGATCAGGTAGTCGAGGGCCACGTCGCCTCTCCCCTACGACTTGAGCAGGTGGGGCTGCTGGGCGGCGATCATGCGACGCAGGCCGTCTTTCCAGTGGACCGTCGTCGGGCCGAGCAACTCGGTGCGCTTGGTGTTATCGGTGCTGACTGATTCGAGGGTCTTGTCCGTGGGTGCGAACTTGGGCTGGATGCCGGTGAGCTCGCCCATGTAGGTGCACCACTCCTCGACCGACACCCGCTCGTCGCCGCCCAGATTGATGATGGGCGCCGGCACCGTCGCCAGGTCGAGCAGCTTGGGGACGAAGGCGAGGATGTCGTCGTCGTGGATGAGGTTGTAGATCGTCGGCGCGTCGGTGTGCACCGGGATGGGCGTGTCGTTCTGCATCATCAGCAGCTGCCACAGCGGCCACCCGCCGTTGTCGCCGTAGGGGACGTTGAGGCGGGCGATCACCGTCGGCAGGTTGAGGGTGCGGGCGTAGCTGCGCACGACCGCCTCAGTGGCGATCTTGACGATGCTGTAGGTGGGGAACATGACCCGGTGGTTGTCGCCGAGAGGGTCGGTCTCGGCAATGGGGTCGTGGCCCTTCTCCTGGTACACCGACGTCGACGAGCAGTGCAGGAACGCCTTGGCCGCCTTGCAGTGCGTCATGAGCAGGGCGGTGCCCTCGCTGTTGTCGGTGATGTCCTTGTCGAAGCTGTTGCTGCGCGACACCGCGAAGTGCAGGACGTAGTCGGGATCCGTGGGCACGGTGCTGAGGTCGCCGCTGCCGAGGTCGGCGACCGCGCAGTGCACGCCGGCCTCCTCGAGGCGGGCCCGCACCTTCTGGTCGGAGAACCGGGCGGCCGCCCACACCTCGTTCTCCTTGGCCAGCGAGGTGGCGACCGGCAGGCCAACCTGCCCGGTGGCGCCGGTGATGACGATCTTCTTGCCGTTCACGCGGTCCCCTTTCCGGCCGCCGACGTTACCTGACGACCCGTCAGCTTTGCCCACCCCGGGGCGACCCCTCCTTCTGGCACCAGAATCGGGGGCTATGGGCCCCGAATCTGGTGCCAGAACGCAGATGCTGGCGGGGAAGCGAGCTGTCGTGACCGGTGGGGGCGGCGGCATCGGGCGCGGGATCAGCGAGCTGTTCGCGGCGCACGGGGCCCACGTGGTGGTGGCGGAGTCAGACGCCGAACGAGCCGCGTCCACGGTGACTGCGATCACCGACGCGGGCGGGGAAGCGACGGCGTGCGTGGTCGACGTCACGGTCGACGCCGATGTGACCCGGCTGGCGGACGAGGCAGGCGACGTCGACGTGCTCGTCAACAACGTGGGCCACTACCTGTACGGCGGGAACGACTTCGTCGACTCGACACCCGAACAGTGGGCGCGGCTGTACGACGTCAACCTGCGCCATGTGTTCGCGGTGACGCACGCGCTCCTCCCGCGAATGATCGGCAGCGGACGCGGAGGCGCAGTCGTCAACATCTCGACGGTCGAGGCGTTCCGGGGCATCCCG
>JAFATL010000062.1 GCA_019243975.1 Actinomycetota bacterium
GTCGAGCGCGCCCTTGGCGGACATGTCCCCACCCTCGGCCTTGTACCGGCCGTGGCCACCTGGCGTGACGCCGATTCCCCGATGGTCGTGTCGCTGTCGGATCCCTCGTCGTCCGAAGCCGAGGCCTACCGCACGCTCAGAACTTCCGTGGCCTTCGCCAGTCTCGAGAATTCGCTCAAGACCATCCTCGTCACGAGCGGCAAGCCGGCGGAAGGAAAGACGACCACCGTCGCCAACCTGGGCGTGGCGCTGGCCCGGGCCGGAAAGCGGGTGGTGATCGCGAGCGCCGATCTGCGCCGGCCCCGCCTGCACAGCTTCTTCGGCTTGAACAACGACGTCGGGTTCACCTCGGTGCTTTTGGGTGAGGCCCAGGCTCCGGCTGCGATCCAGTACATCTCCAACGTCCCGGGCCTCGCCGTGCTGGCGGCGGGTGCGCAGCCGCCGAACCCATCGGAGATGTTGGCGGGCCAACGAACGAAAGACTTGCTGAACGCGCTCGCGCAGGTCGCGGACTTCGTCATCGTCGACGGCGCCCCGCTCCTGCCCGTCAGCGACGGCGTTGTCATGGCCGGACAGGTCGACGGCGTGATTCTCGTGGCCTCAGCCCGACACTCCACCAAGCGCGAGCTGGCCCGCTGCAAGGAGCTGCTCGATCAGGTCGACGCCCGCATCGTTGGCACGGTCCTCAACCAGGTTCGCGGCGAAACCGGCTTCGGCTACGGCTACGGCTCGGGTCGCCCTCACAGCTACGCAGCGCCCGCCGGCACGAATGGCCGACGCGGGCGAGACGGTCTCGCATCCGCGCCGGAGCGGGTGGGCCGGTAACCCGGTCCGCCTCAGGCCGTCCCGCTGGTCGACGTCGAGGCCGGTGTGGAACTCGTCGTCGAGCCCGATCCCGAGGGCGTCACCGGCACTTGGACGGTGGAGCTCTTCGGTGCCTTCTTGGCCGCCTGGCAGGCGTCGGCCATGTCGCTGATCGCCTTCTCCACCTTGTCGTCGCTGACGTTCTGGTCCATCAGTGACGTGCGCAGGCGGGTCGCGGCCCCATTCAGCTTCGACCACGCCCGGGGGTCCTTCGCCACGGCCGGCTTCAACTGCAGCGCCAAGCCCACGAACACGTCGTCGGCGGCATCGTCCGTGATCTGCGCCGGCTCCGCGTTCCGCATCTTGTCGGTGTTGTAGAACTGCAGGCACACCGAGTAGGCGGTGGTGTAGGCGTCGGCGTTCGTCGTGGTGGTCGTCCCGGACGACGACGACTTCGAACCACCGCAGGCAACCAGGGTGCAGGCGCCGATCACGGCGATGAGGGCCAGGGTTCGTTTCATGAAGCCCGCCACCGTAGTACCTCTTGTGTGCTTGACAGTCCCTGGGAGGGCGTGCAGGATCTTGCCGCCCGGTAGCGATGCTGGGTCGGGGGGCCGTGCCACACCGCATGGGCGTCCGATTTTGTAGCAACCAATCGACATCGCCCACACCGGCGGGTCCCACGAAAGAGAGGCAACTGAGTTGAAGAAGTACGCATCAGTGGGCATCGGCCTGCTGTCGGTCCTCGTCGCATTGTCGATGATGGCCGGCCCGGCTGACGCTCGTGCGCATCGTCATCATCGTCACCACCGTCACGGTGGCGGCGGCAGCGGCCCCGTCTGCGGTGCTGGCACCGTGCTGTCGGGTGGCGTCTGCGTCGCCGTTCCCGTCGGCCCGGTTGGCAACGGCAACGTCGCCATCACGCCCAGCTCGGTCACCCTGACCAACACGGGCAACTTCACCACCAACATCGTCGTCTCCGGCCTGCCGCCCCTCAGCGGTGCGATCGCGTTTGCTTCGCCTGGCCTGACCGCGGCGTGCCCTGGTGGTTCCGCTCTGGCTCCCATCGGTGGCGTTGACGCCACTGGTCGCCAGGTCGCCCTGGCGCTCGGTGCCAACTGCGTGGCGGGTACGTTCCCGATCACGATCACTGAGACGGCCTCGCCGTTCCAGACGTTCACCGGGTTCCTGACGCTGCACTTCTAGTCCGACCAGGACCAGAAAGATTGAGGAACGGGGCCCCTTCGGGGGCCCCGTTCCGCGTTCCTGGGGCTGCTTGACAGTGGTGGGGGGGCGGGGCAGGATTCTGCGGCCTAGCCGACTGTGCTGGTTCGGGCGCCGTGCGATTCCGCATGGGC
>JAFATL010000063.1 GCA_019243975.1 Actinomycetota bacterium
CAGTGCACGCTCACCGACGAGACCGGCGAGATCGCCGTGGTGTTCCTCGGCCGCCGGCAGGTGGCCGGCATCGAGCCGGGCGCCTTCATCAGCGTCACCGGGATGGTCGGCGAGCGGGGTGGGCGGCTCGAGATCCTCAACCCCGACTACGAGCTGCTGGCGACGGTCGGCCACTAGGGCTGGCTCGCCACCGGCTGCGGCGGGGGACACCGGCACTCTCGAGGAAATGCCACTTCGGGCCGAAGTGCCATTTCCTCGAGACGCACGGTGTGGACTCCGGCCGGACGGCCCCAGCGCCGCCCGAACGGTGTCGACTGGCCTGTTGATTCGCCGCCCGATGGGCGCTTTCCTGCTCCCCAGTACGGTGTCGGCGCGATGGCGCTGACAGATGAGCAGGCCATGGGTCTTGCCCTCGAGGAAGCCCAGGCGGCCGCGGAGCACGGGGACGTCCCCGTGGGGGCCGTGGGCCTCCTCGGCGGCGAGGTGGTGGCCCGCGACCACAACCGGCGGGAGGAACGAAGTGATCCCACCGCCCACGCCGAGCTGCTCGTGCTCCAGGCGGCGGCTGCGGCCACGGGCTCGTGGCGCCTGACCGATCTCACCCTCGTTGTCACCTTGGAGCCGTGCCCGATGTGCGCCGGGGCCCTCGTCGCCGCCCGGGTCGGGCGGGTCGTGTTCGGGACGCCCGACCCCAAAGCGGGCGCCACCGGCACCCTCTACAACCTGTGCGCCGACCCCCGGCTCAACCACGAGGTCGAGGTCACCCAGGGCGTGCGGGCGGGTGAGGCGGCCGAGCAGCTGCGGGCCTTCTTCGCCGCCCGCCGCGACCGCTACCCTTGACCGGTCCAGGAGGGGTGCGAGAGCGGCCGAATCGGACGGTCTCGAAAACCGTTGTGTCCTTTGGGCACCGTGGGTTCAAATCCCACCCCCTCCGCCATGGTGAGGTCAGGGGGCCTTCGGGCCCTCGACCCACCACTGCAGCCCGCGATCCGAGATCGGAGGCGGGACGGTGTGGCCGCCGTCGAACTCGAGGTAGGTGACGTCGTAGCCGGCGTCGTGCAGACCCTGGGTGATGGGGCGGCTGCACATGTCGATCGGCAGGATCGGGTCGGACGTGCCGTGGGAGAAGAACAGGCGCGGCTTGCCGGTCGGTGCGAGGGGCACGACGAACCCCGGCGAGAAGGCGATGACGGCCTCGAAGATGTCGCCGTTGCTCAGGCCGATCGACAACGCGTACGACGCGCCGTCGGAGATGCCGCCGATGGCGATGCGCGAGGTGTCGACGGCGTAGCGGTCGACGACCGACTCGAGCGCCTGATCGATGAACTCGGGGTCGGGCCCGAACCCGCCGTTGGCGATGATGTCCCACGAGTGCGGCGACCGGGCATCGGGCGCGAGCACGACCACGCCGTAGCGGTCGGCCGCCGCCACCACCGCCCGCAGCTCGCGCCGGCCGGTGCCGGTGGCGCCGTGGAAGAACACCAGAAGCGGCGCCTTCTTCTCGGCCGTGTCGGGGATGTAGAGCACGCCGTCGCGGTCGCTGCCCACCCCCAACGGGCCGTCGTACGCCTCGAGCTCGTCGCCGCTGGGCCGGGCCCGGAACGACAGCCGCCCGCTCGTGTAGCCCGGCTCGCTCTCCTCTGACATAGCGCCCATCCTGGCCCACCCGTCCGCGGAAGACCTCAGACGGTGCCAAGGTTGACACCGACATGGCGTGGCACATGGGCCTGGGGCGGGACCCCGAGGCGATCGCGGGGATCCAGCTGGAGAAAGGCATCGTGCGGCGCGTTTGGCGGTTCGCACGCGCCTACCGGCTCATGCTGCTGGCCTTCCTCACCACCATCGTCGTCGACTCCATCGTGGCGGTCCTGCCGCTGCTCGTCATCAAGCGCATCCTCGACGCCATCCCCCGTCACGACATGGGGCGCGTCACCCGCTTCGGTGTGCTGCTGCTGCTCCTTGCCGTCCTCGACGCCGCACTCACGATCGCCCAGCGCTGGTGGTCGGCCCGTATCGGCGAAGGTCTGATCTACGACCTGCGCGCCGCGTTGTACGAGAAGGTGCAGGGCATGCCGTTGGCGTTCTTCACGCGGACGCAGACGGGCGCACTGATCAGCCGCATGAACAACGACGTCGTCGGTGCCCAACAGGCGCTGACCGGCACGCTCGGCCAAGTCGTGGCCAACGTGTTCACGCTGGTGTCGACGCTGGTCGTCATGTTCGGTCTCGAATGGCGGCTTACGCTGCTCTCGCTGATCGTGCTCCCGGCGTTCATCATCCCGGCCAAGCGCGTGGGACGGAAGCTGCAGCGCATCACCCGTGAGTCGATGCAGCTCAACGCCGAGATGAACACGACGATGACCGAACGGTTCAATGTGGCCGGCGCCCTGCTGGTGAAGCTGTTCGGCCGCACCGAGACCGAAGTCGGTGAGTTCTCGGCCAAGGCGGGGCGCGTCCGCGACATCGGCGTGCGCAGCGCCATGTACGGGCGCGTGTTCATGACCGCTCTCGCGCTTGTGGGCGCCGTCGGCACCGCCCTCATCTACTGGCTGGGCGCCCGGCTGGTGATCGAGGGCGCCATCTCGATCGGCACCCTCGTCGCGCTGGCGGCGGCGGTCACCCGCATCTACCAACCGCTCACGTCGCTGACCAACGCCCACATCGACCTCATGACCGCGTTCGTCGCCTTCGACCGCGTCTTCGAGGTGCTCGACGCACCGCAGGCGATCCACGACCGCGCCGGTGCGGTCGACCTCGTCACCCGCTCGGGGCGAATCGACTTCGAAGACGTGTGGTTCCGCTACCCGGCGGCGTCGACATACTCGATCGCCTCACTGGAGACGGACGCGTCGGCGCCGCTCGACCCCGACCCGTCCAGCTGGGTGCTCAAGGGCGTGTCGTTCACCGCCGAGCCAGGGACGATGGTCGCCCTGGTCGGGCCGTCGGGCGCGGGCAAGACCACCATGTCGATGCTCGTGCCGCGCCTCTACGACGTCACGACGGGCGTCGTGCGCGTCGACGGCTATGACGTGCGCGACCTCACGATGCAGACGCTCGTCGCCGGCATCGGCACGGTGACGCAAGACGCGCACATGTTCCACGAGACGGTGCGGGCCAACCTCCGCTACGCCCGGCCCGACGCCACCGACGAGGAGTTGGTGGAGGCGTGCAAGGCGGCGCGCATCCACGACGTCATCGCCGGCCTCCCCGACGGCTACGACACCCTGGTGGGCGAGCGCGGTTACCGGCTGTCGGGCGGCGAGAAGCAGCG
>JAFATL010000327.1 GCA_019243975.1 Actinomycetota bacterium
CGCCGGGCGCGAGTTCGAGGACGTGCCTCTCGCCCGCACGGGCAAGGTGTGGTCCTACACCGAGAACCGCTACCAACCGCCGCCGCCCTACATGTCGCCCGACCCGTTCGTGCCCTACGTGATCGCTGCCGTCGAGCTCGACGACGACAAGATCGTCGTGATGGGCCAGGTCGTGGCGGGCGTGGGGGTGGACGACCTGAAGATCGGCATGCCGATGGAGCTCACCGTCGACACGCTGTTCGAAGACGACGAGGCCGAGCAGCTGGTGTGGAAGTGGCAGCCGGCGGGAGGCTCGAAGTGAACGGCGAGCGGGACCACGAGGTCGCCGTCCTCGGCGTCGGGATGCACCCCTGGGGCAAGTGGGGTCGCAACTTCGTCGAGTACGGGCTGGCGGCCGCGGGCGACGCGCTGCGCGACGCCAACGTCGGGTGGGACGACATCCAGTTCGTGTCCGGGGCCGACACCATTCGCAACGGCTACCCCGGCTTCATCTCGGGCGCCACGTTCGCCCAGGCCCTCGGGTGGCGAGGCACGCCGATCGCCTCGTGCTACGCCGCCTGTGCGAGTGGCGCCCAGGCGCTGGAGATCGCCCGCATGCGCATCCTCGCCGGCATGTGCGACGTCGCCCTGGTGGTCGGCGCCGACACCACGCCCAAGGGCTTCTTCGCCCCGGTCGGCGGCGACCGGCCGGACGATCCTGACTGGCTGCGCTTCCGCCTGCTGGGCGCCACCAACCCGACCTACTTCGCGCTCTACGCCCGCCGCCGCATGGAGCTGTTCGGCGCGACGGTCGAGGACTTCGCCCGGGTGAAGGTGAAGAACGCGCGGCACGGCCTGGCCAACCCCAACGCCCGCTACCGCAAGGAGGTCACGCTGGACGACGTCGCCGCGTCGCCCGTGGTCGCCGACCCGTTGCGGCTGCTCGACATCTGCGCCACCAGCGACGGCGGGGCCGCCATCGTGCTGTCGAGTGTCGACTACGCCAAGTCGCACGGCGCGGCCGACGCGGTGCGCGTCGCTGCCATCTCAACCGTGACGCCGACGTATCCCAACACCTTGATCGACATGCCGATGTTCTCGACCGACCCGGCCAACGTGGCCGCTCCCCCGCCGCTGTCGTTCCGTGACTCCATCGCGGCGGCCGCCTACGACCAGTGCGGGCTCGGCCCCGACGACGTCAACGTGGCCGAGGTCTACGACCTGTCCTCCGCGCTGGAGCTTGACTGGTACGAGAACATCGGCCTCTGCAAGGAGGGCGAGGCGGAGCGCCTGCTCAACGACGGTGACACGACCATCGGCGGGCGCGTCCCGGTCAACCCATCGGGCGGGCTGGCGTGCTTCGGCGAGGCGATCCCGGCGCAAGCCATCGCCCAGGTGTGCGAGCTCACCTGGCAGCTGCGCGGGCAGGCCGGCGACCGCCAGGTCGAGGGCGCCCGCGTCGGCATCACTGTCAACCAGGGCCTGTTCGGCCACGGCTCATCCGTCATCGTCAGGAAGTAGGTAGGCACCGATGCCCGAGGCATACATCGTCGACGCCGTGCGCACGCCCGTGGGGCGGCGCGGGGGCGGGCTGTCCACCGTGCACCCGGCCGACCTGGGCGCCCACGCGATCAAGTCGCTGTTGGCGCGCACGGGTCTCGACGCCATGGCGGTGGAGGACGTGTACTTCGGCTGCGTCGACGCCATCGGGCCACAAGCGGGCGACATCGCCCGCACGTGCTGGCTGGCGGCCGGCCTGCCCGAGGAGATCCCGGGCACGACCATCGACCGGCAGTGCGGCTCGTCGCAGCAGGCGGTCCACTTCGCCGCCCAAGCAGTCATGAGCGGCACGACCGACGTGATCGTGGCCGGCGGCGTGCAGAACATGTCGATGATCCCGATCTCCTCCGCCATGATCGTGGCCGAGCAGTTCGGCTTCACCGACCCGTTTTCCACGTCGGAAGGGTGGGTGGCCCGCTACGGCACGCAGGAGGTGTCGCAGTTCCGGGGCGCCGAGATGATCGCCGAGAAGTGGGCCATCTCCCGCGAAGACATGGAGCAGTTCGCCTACGAGAGCCACCAGCGCGCCATCCGCGCCACCGACGAGGGCCGGTTCGCCAACGAGATCGTCCCGCTCAATGGGCTGTCGGTCGACGAGGGGCCGCGGCGTGAGACGTCACTCGAGAAGATGGCGTCGCTCAAGCCCCTGGTCGAAGGCGGCCGGCTGACGGCGGCGGTGTCGTCGCAGATCTCGGACGCGGCCACGGCGATGCTCGTCGTCTCCGAGCGGGCGTTGAACGAGCACGGGTTGAAGCCGCGTGCACGTGTCCATCACATCAGCGTGCGGGGCGCGGACCCGATCTACATGCTCACCGCGCCGATCCCGGCCACCGCCTACGCGCTGGAGAAGGCGGGCATGACGATCGACGACATCGACGTGGTCGAGATCAACGAGGCCTTCGCGTCGGTCGTGCTGGCGTGGCAGAAGGAGACGGGCGCCGACCTGGCCAAGGTCAACGTCAACGGCGGTGCGATAGCGCTGGGCCATCCATTGGGCGCCACCGGCGTGCGCCTGATGACCACGCTGCTCAACGAGCTCGAGCGCACCGGCGGCCGCTACGGCCTGCAGACGATGTGCGAGGGCGGCGGCCAGGCCAACGTCACCATCATCGAGCGCTTGGACTGACCCCCAGCGATCCGGTGTGGGCCCACTCGACGATGTCGGGTGGAGCAAGTTCCGCCACCCGCCTCTGGTAACGCTCGAGGCCGGCGTCGTCGAGGAGGTCGCGCCACTGCCCGCCGCCGCCATTGTGAAAGAAGGCGGCGTTGTCGAGGAAGATCGCGTTTCCGTTGTCGGGGATGAGGCGGTCGGCTTGGGCCTTCATGCGGTCGAAGCTCGTCGCCTGGGCCAGCTGTTCGGCGCGCCTCTCGGTGATGTCGATGCCGACAACCCCGGCCAGCCGAGTGATCTCCCCGGGCAGGTCGGCCAAGAGGTCGGCGTAGTGAAAGAGACCAAAGCCCGGCTGATCGCGCACGTCCCAGAACGTCTCGTAGTGATGGAAGATCGACCCCAGCGTCATGATGTTCGACACGTCGGGTTCGCCGTCGACCCACGCCCAGAACCGCTCGATTGGGTCCTCAGGCGGCGGCACGGGCACGGGCATGTCCGCCAGGTCGTCGAGGCCGACGTTGGTCATGCGAGCGTTGAGGAAGTTCTCGAGGTTCATGTTGGCCATGTGGTGTTCCCACGACAACGCGACGTCGCGAGGGTCGCGGCCAACGCACACGTAGGTGGCCCGCTCGTCGACCGGTAACCCGTCGAGCGGCGTGTGCGTCTTGATCACGCGCCGGTGCGTCTGCGCCGCGAACAGCGCGTAGATGTCGGCGAGAACGTTGGTCTGCATGTCGAGCCACGGCGACACCTCTGCCAGCGGGCGGTCGAGCTCGGTGCCGCCCGAGACGAGCAGGCAGCAGATGGTCTGGGTCCAGGTGGTCCCGCACTTGGGGGGCGTGCTCACGACGATGTCGCCGTGGCGGAACGTAAAGCCGTCCCAACGCGCGCTATCGGCCGCCATCGACCGGTAGCGCCTTCGTTCCACTGTCAGACCGCGTCCCAGACCAGCGGCGAGCTGTTGTCGCCGAGCACCGCCTCCGCCGGCGTGTGCTTGTCGATGTGGCCGATGAGGCCGTTGTAGATGCCGTAGCCGACCAGCTCCTGCAGGCGCTTGGGGAACGTCTTCACCAGCGCGGGCGGCACACCCAGCTGCTGGTTCTCCTGTTGGCGGATGTAGCCGGCGCAGTAGTTCATGGCGATGCCGATGCGCCGCTCGTCGGTGGTGTTGGCACCGCCGCCGTGCCAAAGGCTGCCGTGCCAGATGAGCACGCTGCCTTTGGGCATCTCGGCCGGGATGCTCTCGTAGTCCTGCCCGTAGTTGGGCGAGTGGTCGTAGAGGTGGGTGCCGGGGATGAGGCGGGTGGCGCCGTTCGCCTCGGTGAAGTCGGTGAGGGCCCACATCGAGTTGCACACCGTCGGCGGGTGCGGCTTGGGGATCGGGATGAGCATGTCGTCGGCGTGGATCGGTTGCGCGGTCTCACCCGGGCCGATGTTGATCGACGACAGCGACGAGATGAGGCAACCGGGATCGAGGACACGCTCCACGACCGGCAGCACGTTGTCGTGCAGCGGCACCTGCTGCCACACCTCGCCGTGCACGACGAGGTTGTAGACGCGCAGCGTGGCCACGCCCTCGAAGTTGTTCGACGCGGGCTGGATGTCGAGGTCGCGCTCGATACGGGCCAAGTCGTCGTTCAGCGCGTCGACAACGTCGGGTTCGATGGCGCCCTCGACGATCGTGTACCCGTCGTCGGCGATGCGCTTGGCGTGCTCGTTGAGGGTCGCGCTGTCCATGAATCGTCAGAATACGGTGAACACCAGCACGGCCCCGAGCGGAATGATGATCCAGCCCACGGCGGTGAGAGCGATCGCCGCGACGGCGAACGTGCCGGCCGGGTCCTGCGGAGGCTTCCCGCACGACCCGATGGTCTCCCACAGGGCGCCGAGGGGGCGGTCCATGGTGAGGCGGATGCGGCGACGGGCGACCGCCGCACCTTGGAGGATGACCCACGACGCGGCGGCCAGGAGAACGAAGGTCGCCAGCACGGCCACGATCACGCCGATGCGCGAACCGGCCGCCGCGCTGGCGCCACCCTGGGCCGCCTGCGCGATCGACGAGACCGCCGCGCCACCCGCCAGGAACGTCGGGATGCCGCCGGTCTTCTGCTTGTACGTCGACGTCGCCCGGTCGGCGTCGATGCGGGCCCGCACGAGGGCGACGCGCGCCGGGTCGCCGACGGGCGCCCACGCCAGCCGGCGGGCGTAGAGGTCGCGGATGGAGCTGATCACGTGGGACTGGTGGCTGCGCACGATGTAGCGGATCACCTGCTGAACGAGAGGCTTGGCCGCGCCGGTGAGGAAGCCGGCCTTGAGCTGGCTCGGCGATTTCGCGCCGTTGCGGGAGAGCACCTCGAGGGCGTGCATGGCGACGGCGTGGGCCTCGGCAAAGCGTTCCGGGTGCGCAAGGGGCTGGGTGACCGCCAGCTGCGCCACCATGTCCTGCTCGACCTTCCCTGACGCGCCGAGGGCTTCGAGGACCTTGTCGGTCGCCTCCTGGTCACTGTCACCGAGGACCCGGAACTGCTCGAGGTGCTCGCTCAGCTCGTCGAGGATCAGGGCCCGGTCGCGATCGGTCGGCGCGGCTGCCTCCGCCGCCGCCTGATCAGTTCGCGCTCCCCGGGTCCGCACCACGACACCCTCACGCTACCGAGTGAGGCCATGATCGGACCGTGATGGAGCTGTCCACCGAGGAGTTCGAGGAGCTGGTGGCCGACGCGCTCGACA
>JAFATL010000130.1 GCA_019243975.1 Actinomycetota bacterium
GATCGAGTGGCTGTCTTTGCCGTCGAGGTCCATGTCGAAGCCGGCGTCGGCGAGGGCACGCGCCTTCTTCTCCTCGAGCGCCTTGCACCAGATGAAGTCTTCGATGTCGGGGTGGTCGGCGTTGAGGATGACCATCTTGGCGGCGCGGCGCGTCTTGCCACCCGACTTGATGGTGCCAGCCGACGCGTCGGCGCCCCGCATGAAGCTGACGGGACCGGAGGCGGTGCCACCGCCCTCGAGCAGCTCGACCGACGAGCGGATGCGGGACAGGTTGATGCCCGACCCCGAGCCGCCCTTGAAGATCGTGCCCTCCTCGACGTACCAGTTGAGGATCGACTGCATGGTGTCTTCGACGGCGAGGATGAAGCACGCGCTCGCCTGCTGGGGCGTGTTGGCGACGCCGATGTTGAACCACACCGGCGAGTTGAACGCCGCCTTCTGGTGGACGATGAGGTACTTGAGCTCGTCGTTGAAGACGCGGGCCTCGGCGTCGTCGAGGAAGTACCCGTCCTTGGCGCCCCACGCGGTGATGGTGTCGGCCACCCGGTCGGCGACCTGGCGCAGCGACCACTCGCGCTCGGGGGTGCCCAACGTTCCCCGGAAGTACTTCTGGGCGAGGATGTTGGTGGCGTTGAGGCTCCAGGTGTTGGGCACCTCGACGCCGAGCTGCTCGAAGGCGACCGAGCCGTCGCGGAAGTTGGTGATGCGAGCGTCCCGCCGCTCCCACGTGACGGTCTCGTAGGGGTGTACTCCCTCAGTGGTGAAGTACCGGCGCAGGCCGATCCCCATGCGCTCCGGAGCGATTGCCATTCGTATCCTCCCGATCCCAGTGGCTCCGGGGGTCAACCACAAGATGTTGTGGTGCCGCCCGGTGCGGACCCCCGTATAGAGGGCTCAATACAAGCCTGTAACTACACTGGTGTCAAGAGAGTCGCCCAACGGCGCCGCCGCGAAAGTGCTGGTCAGAGGGGCAAATTGGACTGCTCGCGAAGGTTCCCACTCGTGACCGCGATCACGAGCGGCAGGGCTCGCTAGGTGAGCAGCAGGATGAGCAGGATGACGATGATGAGGGTGCCGATGCCGATGTACATGGCTTCAGAAGTCCCCCAGGTCAAAGAGAGGTAAACGGTTTGAATTCCGGGAACGGCGTGCTGGTCGCCATCGATGCCGGCACCACCGGCGTGCGGGCGATGGCGTTCGACGAGGCGGGGGCGCCGGCGGGGTGGTCGTACCGCGAGTTCCCCCAGCACTTCCCCCGACCGGGGTGGGTCGAGCACGACGCCACCGACATCTGGGACGCCGTCGTGACGACGCTCGGCGAGCTGGTCGCGACGTTGGGCGACCGGCCGGTGATCGCCGTCGGCATCACCAACCAACGCGAGACGACGGTGGTGTGGGACCGCTCGAGTGGCAAGCCGCTGCACCGGGCCATCGTGTGGCAGGACCGCCGCACGGCCGAACGGTGCGACGAGCTGCGCGCCGCCGGCCACCTGCCGTTGGTGCGCAACGCGACCGGCCTCGTGCTCGACCCGTACTTCTCGGCGACGAAGCTGGCGTGGCTCCTGACCGAGGGCGGCGTGGAGGCGACGCCCGATCTTGCGTTTGGGACCGTCGACGCGTGGGTGCTGTGGAACCTCACCGGCGGCGCCGTGCACGCCACCGATCCGTCCAACGCGTCGCGCACGTTGCTCTATGACATCCGGTCGCGCGCGTGGTCCGACGAGTTGTGCGCACTGTTCAACGTGCCGCGCGCGTGTCTGCCCGACGTGCTGCCGTCGAGCGGCCGCTTCGGCGTGACCGTCGAGGGGTGCGGCCTGCCCGCGGGCACGCCGGTGAGCGGCATCGGCGGCGACCAGCAGTCGGCGTTGTTCGGCCAGGCCTGCTTCACGCCCGGCATGACCAAGAACACCTACGGCACGGGCTCGTTCGTGCTCATGAATGTGGGCGACACGTGCCCCGAGCCGGTCGAAGGTCTGTTGACGTCGGTGGCCTGGACGCTGGCCGACGGCACGACGGCCTACGCACTCGAGGGCGCCATCTTCGTGACCGGCGCGGCCATCCAGTGGTTGCGGGACGGGCTGCAGATCATCGAGACGGCCGCCGACATCGGCCCGTTGGCGGCCAGCATCGAAGACAGCGAGGGCGTGTTCTTCGTGCCCGCCTTCACCGGCCTGGGCAGCCCGTACTGGGACCCCTACGCGCGCGGCACCGTCACCGGCCTGAGCCGCGGCACCGGCCGGGCCCACATCGCACGCGCCGTCGTCGAGTCGATCACGTACCAAACGCGTGACGTCGTCGATGCCATGGCCGCCGCCGCCGGGCGTGAGGTCACCGCGTTGCGCGCCGACGGCGGCGCGGCGGTGATGGACCTGCTGCTGCAACTGCAGGCCGACCAGCTGCAGGTGCCGGTCGCGCGTCCCCAGGTGCAGGAGACCACCGCCCTGGGCGCCGCCTACCTGGCCGGCCTGGCCGAAGGCGTGTGGGCTTCCCTCGACGAGCTCGCGTCGCAGTGGGCCCTCGACGCCGAGTTCACCCCCGCCGTTGGCGCCGGCACCGCCGACATGCGCCACGCCAACTGGCAACGCGCCGTCGAGCGATCAAGAGGCTGGGCCAAGGACTGATCCCGAGCCGAACTGACAGGTGAATCGGGACGTATAGGGCCCGTTTCACCTGTCAGTTCGCCGACGAGACCTCCTCGAGGCGGCGTTGGAGGTACCGGCGCTCGGTGTCGGCGCTGGCGAGGGCCAGGGCGGCGCGGTAGGCGGTGGCGGCTTCGGCGTTGCGGCCGAGGCGGCGCAGCAAGTCGGCGCGCGTCGCGTGCAGCAGGTGGTAGCCGGCGAGCGCGCCTGACGCGTCGAGCTCGTCGACGAGGGCCAGGCCGACGTCGGGACCGTCGGCCATGGCCACCGCCACCGCCCGGTTCAGCTCGATCACGGGCGAC
>JAFATL010000356.1 GCA_019243975.1 Actinomycetota bacterium
TCGTTCGGGTCGTGGTTCTCGAGGCCTTCTCCAGGCCGGCGATGCGGTCGAGCAGGTCGACGACGACGCCGAGCGCCGCGTAGTTGAGGCCCAGCCCGCAGCGCAGGCGCTGCAGGCGGGCCGCGGCGGAGAGCTGGGTGGGGGGGAACCACAGCTCTCCGGCCGCGTCCCTCGTCGCGTCGAGCAGCCCGAGGGCCACCAGGCGGCGGACGAGCTCGGGGTGCAACCCCGTCGCACGCGCGAAGGACTCGAGGTCGAGTCGGAGAGGACGGGCCAGGGCGTAGGCCATCGCTCCGCTCACTTGCCCTTCCTGGGATCGAAGTCCGACGCGGTGGCCAGTTCCTCGAACAGCCGGCGCTCCGTGTCGGTGGGCTTGGAGGGCACCATGATCTTGACCTCGGCGTAGAGATCGCCGGGCGGGCCCTTGGGGTTCGGCATGCCCCGGCCCTTGAGGCGCAGCCGCTTGCCGCTGGACGTACCGGCCCGGACCCGGACCTTGGCTTCGCCGCCCGGGGTGTCGACGGCCACCGACGCGCCGAGGGCGGCCTCCCAGGGCGCGAGGAGCAGGTCGACAGAGATGTCGCGGCCCTGCACGCGGTAGCGCTTGTCCGGCGCGATGCGCACCACCAGGTAGAGGTCGCCGCGCGCCGCGCCGGCAGTGCCCGCGCCCCCTTGGCCGGCCAGGCGGATGCGCTGGCCGTCAGTGACGCCCGCCGGGATGTTGACCTCGAGGGTCTTGGGCCCGTCGGGGCCGGTGACGGTCAAGGAGTGGCGCCCGCCGTTGTAGGCGTCCTCGACCGGAAGCTCGATCTCCGCCTCCTGGTCGGCGCCCGGGATGGGGCCGCGGCCCCAGCCTCCGCGTCCTCGTCCGCCGAAGAGGCCACCAAAGAGGTCGTCGATGTCGATGTCGCCGGCGCCCCCGCCGGAGCTGAACCACACGTCGTCGGCGCCGCCCGCACTGGACCAACCACCGCCGCCGCGCCCGCCCGCGCCGGCGGTCGCTCGCTGACGGCGGTACGCCTCGGGATCGACGTCGGGCGGCACCTGGCGAAAGTCCGGCCCGAAGGCGTCGTAGCGCTTGCGGTTGTCGGGATCCGACAGCACGTCGTAGGCCTCCGACACGTCCTTGAAGGTGTCTTCGGCCCCCGGCTCCTTGTTGACATCGGGGTGGTACTGGCGGGCGAGCTTCCTGTAGGCGCGCTGGATCTCCTCCTGCGACGCGTCGCGACCGACGCCGAGCGCCTCGTAGAAGTCCTTGCGGGGAGGCACGACTCAGTCCTGACCTCGCGACACGATCACCGACGCAGGGCGGAGCACCGCGTCGCCGTCGCCGTAGCCGGGGCGGACGACGGACACCACGGTGCCGGCCGGGGCGCCGCTGTCCGCCGAGCCGACCGCGTCGTGTCGCGCGGGCTCGAAGGGTGCACCAACGTCGTCGAAGCGCGAGAACCCCAACCGCGCGAGGACACCGAGCGCCTGCTCGTACACCGCCCGCACGCCCTCGGCGAAGGCGCCCGCGTCGGGCCCGGCGTTCTGGAGGGCCAGCTCGAGGTTGTCGACGACAGCCAGCCACTCCGACGCGACCCGACTCCGCTCCGCCGACCGCTCGCGGCTGACCTCGCGATCGAACCGCTTGCGCAGGTTGTCGAGGTCGGCCAGCGCCCGCACCAGTCGCTCGTCGGGCGCGTCGCGCGGCGCGTCGTCGCGCGACGCGTCATTCCGTCCGTCGGCGCGCGCGCCGACGTTCTCCGTCTCGGTCGAGACCGGCTCCCCCATCGCCACCACGTCAGCTCACGGTGAAGTCGGCGTCGATGACGTCGTCATCGTCGACTCCAGCACCGGCGCCGTTGCCGTCGCGCGCGGTTCCGCCGTCGACGCGGGATCGATCGCCGTCACCTGCGGGTCGGCTGGCTCCGAGTCCGTGGTAGATCTGCTGCAGCTCCTGGCTCAGCTCGCGCAGGCGCTCCAGAGGCGCGTCGTCGGCTATGGCCTGGCGGGCGTCGGCGACCAGCGTCTCGGCCCGGGCCTTTTCGTGCACAGGCACCTGGTCGCCCAGCTCGTTCAGCCGCCGCTCGACCTGGTAGGCGACGGAGTCGAGCTCGTTGCGGGCATCGACCTGCTGGCGCAGCTGGCTGTCCTCGGAACGGTAACGCTCGGCGTCAGCCACCATGCGATCGATCTCGGCCTGGTCGAGGGTGGTGGTGTCGCTGATCGTGATCGACTGCTCGGCGCCGGTGTCGCGGTCCTTGGCCGAGACGTGCAGGATCCCGTTGGCATCGATCTCGAAGGTGACCTCGACCTGGGGCACGCCCCGGGGCGCGGGCCGGATCCCCTCGAGCCGGAATCGGCCGAGCACGCGGTTATCAGCCGCCCGCTCGCGCTCGCCCTGGAGCACCACGATGTCGACGGCCGACTGGTTGTCCTCGGCGGTGCTGAACACCTCGGAGCGGCGGGCCGGGATGGTGGTGTTGCGCTCGATGATCTTGGTCATGAGCCCGCCCATGGTCTCCACGCCGAGCGACAGGGGGGTTACGTCGAGCAGCAGGACGTCCTTGACCTCTCCCTTGATGATCGCGGCCTGGGCGGCGGCTCCCACCGCGACGACCTCGTCGGGGTTGACCGTCATGTTCGGGTCCTTGCCACCCGTGAGGCGCCGGACCAGGTTCTGCACCGCCGGAATACGCGTCGAGCCGCCGACGAGGATCACCTCATCGATGTCGTTGGCCGTGACCTTGGCGTCGGCCATCGCCTGTTCCACGGGCCCCATCGTCCGCTCGACGAGATCGGCCGTGACCTCGTCGAACTTGGCCCGGGTGACGGTGGTGACCAGGTGCTTGGGCCCGCTGGCGTCGGCAGTGACGAAGGGCAGGTTCACCTGGGTCTGCGTCACCGACGACAGCTCGACCTTGGCCTTCTCGGCCGCCTCGAACAGGCGCTGCAGGGCCTGGGCGTCCTGGCGGAGGTCGATACCGTTGTCGCGCTTGAACTCGTCGGCCAGCAGGTCGACGAGACGACGGTCGAAGTCGTCGCCGCCGAGGTGGGTGTCGCCAGCCGTCGACCGCACCTCTACGACCCCGTCGCCGACGTCGAGGATGCTCACGTCGAACGTGCCGCCGCCGAGATCGAAGACGAGCACCGTTTCGTTGGCCTTCTTGTCGAGGCCATAGGCCAGGGCCGCCGCGGTCGGTTCGTTGATGATGCGTAGGACCTCGAGGCCCGCGATCTTGCCCGCGTCCTTGGTGGCCTGGCGCTGCGCGTCGTTGAAGTACGCGGGCACGGTGATGACGGCCTCGGTGACCTTCTCGCCCAGGTACTTCGACGCGTCGTCCACGAGCTTGCGCAGCACGAGCGCGGAGATCTCCTCGGGCGCGTACAGCTTGTCGCGGACCTTGAACCGCACTGCGCCGTCGGGCCCGGACGTCACGTCGAAGGTGACCGTGTTGATCTCCTCCTGAACCTCCTCGAAGCGCCGGCCGATGAAGCGCTTGGCCGAGCTGATCGTGCCCTTCGGGTTGAGGATCGCCTGGCGGCGAGCCAGCTGCCCCACCAGTCGCTCACCCTGGTCGGTGAATCCGACCACCGAGGGCGTGGTCCGCTGCCCCTCGGTGTTCGGGATGACGACGGGCTGGCCACCCTCCACCGTGGCGATGACGGAGTTGGTCGTCCCCAGGTCGATCCCGACTGCCTTGGCCATGGTGTTGTCTCCTTCTCGATCAGGCCTTCGAGGGTCGCGCTGCCGCCGGCCGCCGACTTCCCGTGATCGCGTGGTTTCCAGCCCGGCGCATCGTCACGGGTGGTGCCACGCGTGCGCGGTGATGCGCTCGCGCCGGCAAACCGGAACCATCGCCCCGTGAACTGGGTCGACGTCCTCATCGTCGTCCTGCTCGTGGCGGCCGCCGGGCACGGTCTGCTCCGGGGGGCGGTCGTCCAGGCCCTTTCCTTCGGGGGCCTGGCCGTGGGATTCGCGGTGGGGGCCGCCCTCGCCCCCGTCGTCTCCGGGCTGGCCGAAGACCCGACGATCAAGGCGGTGCTGGCGCTGTGCGCCCAGTTCGGCGCTGCCCTGGTCCTCGGCGGGGTGGGCGAGATGGTCGGCGCACGCGCCTCGGCCCGGCTGCGGGACACCGGTCTGGGCCCGGTCGACGCGGCCGGCGGCGCCCTGCTGGCCGCGGCAGGCGCCCTCCTCGCCGTGTGGCTGGCGGGCACCATGCTGGCATCGGTCCCGACGCGCCCCGTGGCCGCGGGGATCCAGAACTCGGCGATCCTGCGCGCTCTGGGCCGCGCCATGCCCCCGGCCCCGTCGGTGTTCGCGAGGCTGCAGCGCCTCCTCGACGCCGGGGGCTTCCCGCAGGTCTTCGCCGAGTTCGAGCCCCGTCCTGCCGGGCGCCTGCCCGCACCGTCTGGTCCCGCGGTCCAGGCCGCCGTCGCCCGGGCGCGCGCGTCGACCGTGCGGATCGAGGGCCCCGCCTGTGGGAGCGTGCTGGAGGGATCCGGGTTCGTGGCCGCGCCTGACCTCGTCGTCACCAACGCCCACGTGGTCGCGGGCGTCGACCGCCCCGTCGTCACCGCCGGCGAACGTGACCTGGCCGCCACCACGGTGCTGTTCGACCCGAACAGAGACCTGGCGGTGCTGCGCGTGCCGAGAATCGATCGGCCGCCGCTCGCCCTCGTCGCGGGCCCGGCAGCGCGGGGTACGACAGGGGCCGCGCTCGGCTATCCGGGCGGCGGACCCTTCGACGCCGAGCCCGCGGTGGTGCTGAGCCGCGTGCAGGCGCTGGGGCGCGACATCTACGGGCGCCGGCTCGTGACCCGGACGATCTACGAGATCCAGTCGTTGGTGCGGCCGGGGAACTCGGGCGGGCCGTTGGTGGAACCCGACGGCTCGGTGGCGGGTGTCGTGTTCGCCCGCTCGACGCTGAACAACGACATCGGCTTCGTCCTCACGTCCGACACCGTGACGCCCGTCGTCACCTCGGTGGCGGCGCGCACCGCGGCGGTGAGCACCGGGCCGTGCGATGCCGAGTGACGGCTGCCCTCTGCTCAGCGCGGCCAGGGCGCCTGGAACCTCGGTGCGCCGGCGAGGTGCTGGTGCACCATCTGAACGGCCATCGAACCCTCGCCCACCGCCGACGCCACCCGTTTGATGGATCCACTGCGGATGTCGCCGGCCGCAAACACGCCCGGGCGGCTCGTCTCCAGTGGCATCGGTGGGCGGTCGCCCGTCCACGCCGATCCGTCGCAGGCCGCCGGCCCGGTCAGCACATAACCACGGTCGTCGAGCGCGATCTGGTCACCGAGCCATCGGGTATGCGGGTCGGCGCCGATGAACACGAACAAGGCGCGGGCGTCGACCGTCTGTCGCGCCCCTGTGTGGTTGTCCTCGAGCACCAGCGCCTGAAGGGTCACGTCGCCGACCAGTTCCTTCACCTCCGTGTGCAGCAGGACCTCGACGTTGGGTGTGCGCTCGATGCGATCGGCCAGGTAGCGCGACATGCCGGCAGCGAGGTCGTTCTCCCGCACGATCAGCCGGACCTTGGGCACCCGGGGCGCGAGGAAGACGGTGGCCTGCCCGGCCGAGTTGCCACCGCCGACGACGGCGATGGGGTCGCCGGCACACAGCTGACCCTCCACCAGCGTTGCCGCGTAGTAGACGCTGATCCCTTCGAAGTCCTCGAGTCGGGCGGCAGGCAGGCGGCGATAGTGCACGCCGCTTGCCACGATCAGGGCTCGGCACACGGCCTCGGGAGCGTCGGCCAACTGCACGATGTGCAGGCCGTCGCGGTGGTCCAGCCCGCACGCCTGGGCGGGCACGGTGAGGTGGGCGCCGAACTTCTCGGCCTGGATCTCCGCCCGCTCGGCCAGCTCGCCACCCGAGACCCCGGCCGGGAACCCGAGATAGTTCTCGATGAGCGACGAGGTGGCGGCCTGGCCTCCGGTCGCGATCGCGTCCAGGGCAACGGTACCGAGACCCTCGGATGCGCCGTAGACCGCGGCGGCCAGGCCGGCCGGACCCGCGCCCACGATCAGCAGATCGAGCACCGTCTCGGGACCGGTCGGAGGCGACAGGCCGATGGCGCGGGCCAGCTCGGCGTTGTCCGGGTTCCGCAGCAGCACCGTTCCCCCCAGGATGACGACGGGCGTCTCCTCGGGTGTCACACCGAGACTGCGCAGCAGCCCTTCCGCGCCCGGCTCCTGCTCGAGGTCGATCCACCGGTGAGGCAGCCGGTTGCGGGCCGCGAACTCGCGCAGCCGGCGGGTATCGGGCGAGAACCGCGACCCGATGATGCGCAGACCCGTCCCCATCTCGATGAGGAGGCAGCGGCGGACGAGGTAGGCCCGCAGGATCAGGTCCCCCAGTTCGGCGTCGCGCGTCACTACCGCTCGCAGGCGCTCCACCGGCACGGCCAGGACCCGGGTGGGCTCGCATGCCACCGCGCCGAGAAACGAGGTCTGCCCGGTGAGCTGGCTCAGCTCACCTAGGAACCGTCCCGGGCCGTGCACCGCCACGACGTCGGCGCCCTCGTCTTCACCCTCGACCAGCGCCACCCGCCCCTCGAGGATCACGTAGAAGTCACAGAACCGGTCGCCGGGGCGGAACAGCACGGTCCCCTCGTCGACGGAGCGCTCTTCCCCGTAGGTGGCCAGCACGGCGATCTGACGCGCGTCGAGGCGGGGGAAGGCGCCGTCCAGGTCGGGCGTCTCCTCCACTAGCGGCGTCACGTCACCACGATGCGGGCGAAGCCG
>JAFATL010000368.1 GCA_019243975.1 Actinomycetota bacterium
CTGCTGCACGGCCAGCTGCCCACCAAGGAGCAGTACGACTCGTGGGTGCACCAGATCACGTACCACACGTTCATCCACGAGAACATGCGCAAGCGGTTCATGGAGGGCTTCCACTACGACGCCCATCCCATGGGCATGCTCGTCGCCGCCGTCGCCGCGATGTCGACGTTCTATCCCGAGGCCAAGCACATCGGTGACGCCGATCAGCGTCACTCCGAGATCGTGCGCCTCGTCGCCAAGATGCCCACGCTCGCGGCGTGCTGCCACCGCTTCAGCGTCGGGATGCCCTTCGTCTATCCCGACAACAACAAGTCGTTCACCGCCAACTTCATGAACATGATGTTCAGCCCCGACGAGAAGTACGCGTTCGAGGACCCGGTGCTGCACAAGGCGCTCGACGTGCTGTGGATCCTGCACGCCGCCCACGAACAGAACTGCTCGACCACCGCCATGCGCGTTGTCGGCTCGTCCCACGCCGACCCGTACACGGCCACGGCGGCCGCCACCGCCGCCCTCTACGGCCCCCGCCACGGCGGCGCCAACGAGATGGTCATCCGCATGCTCAACGAGATCGGCTCGGTCGAGAACGTGCCCGACTTCGTGAAGGCCGTGAAGGCCGGCAGCGCGGGCCGGCTCCAGGGCTTCGGTCACCGGGTGTACAAGAACTACGACCCCCGGGCGAAGATCATCAAGCAGACGGCCGACGAGGTCTTCGAGGTCACCGGCAGGAACCCGCTGCTCGACATCGCCCTGAAGCTCGAGGAGACGGCGCTGTCCGACGACTACTTCATCTCCCGCAAGCTGTATCCCAACGTCGACTTCTACTCGGGCCTCATCTACCAAGCGATGGGCTTCCCCATCGACATGTTCCCGGTGCTGTTCGCCATCCCCCGCACCTCGGGTTGGCTCTCGCACTGGGAGGAGCTGCTCGAGCAGGACAGCAAGATCGCCCGGCCTCGCCAGCTCTACGTCGGCGAGCCCCCGCGCGACTACGTGCCGATCGGCTCCCGCTAACTCTTTCGTTGTCGGCCACGCCGGCGCCGATCCGCTACCAGTCCTCCGACGAGGACAGCGGCCGCTGGATCGGCTTCCCCTTCCGCGACGGCGACATCGTCATCAGCACCCGCTCGAAGAGCGGCACGACGTGGATGCAAATGATCTGCGCGCTGCTGATCTTCCAGACGCCCGACCTCCCGGCGCCGCTGCGCGAGCTGTCGCCGTGGCTCGACTGGCTGGTCAACCGCAAGGACGAGGTGTGGGCGCGCCTCGACGCGCAGACGCATCGCCGGTTCATCAAGACCCACACGCCACTCGACGGCGTCCCGATCGACCCACGCGTCACCTACATCGTCGTGGCTCGTCACCCCCTCGACATGGCCGTGTCCCTCTACCACCAAGGCGACAACCTCGACCGGGCCAAGATGCGCGAGCTCGCCGGCCTGCCGCCGCTACCCGACCAAGGTCCGCGCCCGAACCTGCACGACTGGCTCGTCGACTGGATCGAGCGCGACTCCCGACCCGAAGGCGACATGGACTCGCTCCCCGGCGTCATGCACCACCTCTCCGACGCCTGGGCCCGCCGCAACGAACGGAACGTGCTGCTCGTCCACTACGACGACCTCCTCAAAGACCTCGACGGCCAGATGCGAATGATCGCGGCCCGCCTCAACATCCCAGTCGACGAGTCCATCTGGCCCACGCTCGTCAACGCCGCCACCTTCGCCGAGATGCAGTCCCGCCCCGACGACCTCACCCCCGACCTCGGCGGCATCTTCAAAGACCGCAGCACGTTCTTTCGTCGCGGCGGCTCCGGCGCAGGTGTCGCGGCGCTGTCAGAGGATGAAGCCGTGGGTTATGCCGCCCGCACGTCCGCACTCGCAGAGGCCGACATGTTGGAGTGGCTCAACCGCTGACGTCGCAGTGAGCCTTTCCTGTCGAGCATTTCGGACGACACGGACATCTCGCGGCAGGAAGTGCTCAATCCGCGAGCCCGCAGCGCGGCCCGGTGCGCGCTAGGCGGCGTCGGACTCGCTGGCTTCGATGCGCTCGACCTGCTGCTGGAGGCAGCGGCGGGCACGGAAGATGACGGCCCGGGCGCCTTCGGTGGTGACGCCGAGCTCGGCGGCCAGTTGGTCGTAGGCGATGCCGTGGACGTCGCGCTTGATGAGAAGGGCCTGGTGGCGCTCGCTCAGCCCGGTCATGGCCCGGCGCACGGTGGTGGCCACCTGCTCACGGTCGAGCGGGGTGCCGGCGTCGCCCTCGCCGGCCCGGTCCGGCAGCGATGCGGAGGGGACGACCTTGCTGCGGCTGCGGATGGTGTCGATGCAGAGGTTGCGGGCGACCCGGAACAGCCAGGGCCGCACTTGCGATTCGCTCACGAACTGGTCCCGCCGGGTCCACGCCCGCAGCAGCGCTTCCTGGCTCACGTCGGCGGCGCTGGCGCCGTCCCGCAGGAACCGTGCGCAGTAGTTCTCGAGCGGGGCCCGGTGGCACCGGTACCAGCTCTCGAAGGTGTCCTCTGCCCGATCCTTCACTGCCATCGCCATAACCCCAGCTCCTCTGTCCATCCGCCTTGCCGAACCCGATGCTCCCGATCTCGTGGACCGCCCGCCCGGGCTAGCTATGGAGGGAACGATGAGGAGCGTAAAAGTGGTCACTAAGGGACGGGTAGGCCCAAACGTCAAATGACGCGCGATGACTAGTCAGAGGTTGACAGTTCGACCGCAGGGAGCGTTCGGGACTTCCCGGGCACGTTGACACCGGCGGGAAAAGGGCTAGTTATGCCGGATCGAGCCGGTACATCCCGCCGTTGAGCGACAGGGCGTACACCTCACCCGCAGCGTCCTCCGCGAATGACGAGAGGTTCGGGATCGTGGGCCCGATGGCCCGGGCGGACGAGCCGGAGAGGGCGAGCACCTTCCCGACGCAGAAGTCGGCGAACAGGTACTGGCCCACGAGCCCGCCCAGGCGGCTGCCCCGGTAGACGTAGCCGCCGGTCACGGCGCACACCCCGTTGCCGTGCGGATACTCGTAGACGGGGTCGACGCCGCCGGGCGGCCGGGCGCCGCCGTTGTAGGGGTGGGACGCCTCCCGCAGGTTCCACTCGTAGTTCTGGCCGCCCTGGCCCCGGCCCACGTGGTCGACCTCCTCCCACGCGTCCTGGCCGACGTCGCCGGTCCACTGGTCGCCGGTGGCCCGGTCGCAGCTGAACCGCCAGGGGTTGCGCAGGCCGTAGGCCCAGATCTCGGGCTTGGCTCCGCTGCGGCCGACGAACGGGTTGTCGGCCGGCACCGTGTAGGGCTGGCCGCCCGACGGCGTCGGGTCGATGCGCAGGATCTTGCCCAGCCAGGTGCCCAGGTTCTGGCCGTTGCGCTGGGGGTCACCGGCGCTGCCGCCGTCGCCCAGGCCGATGTAGAGCTTGCCGTCGGGCCCGAAGATGACCTCGCCGCCGTTGTGGTTGGCGTAGGGCTGGGTCTGCTTGAGCAGGAGGCGGGGCGAGCCGGCGTGGTCACCCGACAGCGTGTACTCGACGACGTTGGTGTCGCCCACGTTGTGGGTGTCGGTGTAGTCGACGTAGAGCTTGTCGCCCCGCACGGCGATGCCGAGCAGGCCCTGCTCGCTGCCCGTCGACACCTG
>JAFATL010000494.1 GCA_019243975.1 Actinomycetota bacterium
GCACCGGCAGCCCGGCCAATCCGCTGGCCGTGTTCTGATTTAGGGCGTGGGTTGGTCGCTGCGGCGGCCGATGCGGGCGATGCGTTGTGCCACGCCTTGGAGGGGTTGCACGGCGCGGGTCAGCTCGGCGGCGGCGTGCTCCAGCTGGTCGACGGCGTCGGTGAGGGCGCCCAGACCCTTGGTGGACTCGGCAACGGCAGCCAGGGAGTCGGAGAGGCCCGCCAGCTGGTCGAGGGTGCGGCCGAACGAGGCGATGCGGTCGAGGTAGACCTCGAACTCCGCGATGCGGTCGAGGGCAGCGAGGACCGAGCCGAGGTTCTCGAGCCCGTCGGCCAGGCGGGGGAGCGCCTGCAGCACCTCGACCACCAAGCGGGTGGGCGCCAGGGCGATGTCGACCAGCGGGAGCGTGGGCCGAGACGACTGGGCCATCAGGGACCGATCAGGAGTGAGCCGTCGATGGTGTCGGTGCCCTTGGCCACCTTCACGTCGATGTTGTTGACGACGGTGCGGCCCGGCTTGACCTCACCCACTCGTACGGGGATCGACGTGCCGCTGACCTTGAGCGAGACCGACCCCTGCCACGTGTACTTGGTGTTGTTGGTGATCGGCAGGCGCACCTGCACCTTGTCCACACTGAGCGATTTGACCGCCAGGTTGAGCGACAGGCCCCCGCACAGCTGGAGGGGCTCGTTGCGGGTGATCCGCTGCGAACTGGTGATCGTGGGGATGTCGACCGAGAAGGGCACGTTGGTGTGCTCCCGGCACGTCAGCACGTGCGTCAACCCCCGTAGCGACGACATCCCGATCGGGATCAGGAACACGCCCAGCAGCGCAGCCAGCGCCAGCCGGGAGCGGAGGATCGGCGGCATCGCTCGGATGATAAGCCCGTTCCTCCTAACATCCGTGCCGTGGCCGCGTCCGGACAACGTCCCCTGCGGGGCATCTCGTACCACCAGGCCCGCATCCTCGTGCTGGTGGCCGGGTTGCTCATCCTCCTCGTCAC
The DNA here is from genome assembly GCA_019243975.1 of Actinomycetota bacterium. Classification (GTDB taxonomy): domain Bacteria; phylum Actinomycetota; class Acidimicrobiia; order Acidimicrobiales; family JAFATL01; genus JAFATL01. The sequence continues at coordinate 1,004 of JAFATL010000494.1, forward strand.
CGCCCTCGTCATGTACGTGCGGCGGGTCGAGACCGTCGAAGTGGCAGCAATCCTGTTCTTCCTGCCGATCTTCGTGGCGTTCGTGTTCTGGGAGATCGTCGGTGGTCTCACCGCCGGCGTCGCCGCGTCGATCGGCTACGTGCTGCTGCGGCTGCCGGCCATCCACGCCGTCGGGGGTGGCAAGTTCACCGGCCTGATCGTGTCGCGCTCGCTGGCGTTCGTGATCTTCGGCGTCATCGGCGGCGCGGCCGACAAGCAGCTCGAGTCGTCTTTGACCAAGCTCGATCTGTACGACCAGGTCGACGACCACACCGGTTTGTTCAACGCACGGTTCTTCGTGCAGGACACCGACCTCGAGATGTCGCGTTCGAAGCGGTACCACACGATCTTCTCGGTGGCGGTGGTCGACGTTCCCGTCGAGGCGTTGCAACCGCTCGGGCGACGCGGTCAGCAGCAGATGCTGCGCCAGCTCGGCCAGGCCCTGCGCGACAGCGTCCGTACGGTCGATCGCGCCGTCTACGCCGACGACGGCACGTTCCACCGACTCGCCGTCGTGCTGCCCGAGACGGGCAAGGAGGGCGTCACGATCTTCGCCGACCGGCTCGCCCAAAAGGTGACCGAGCTGGTGTCGCAGAAGGGCGCGTCCGTCGGCGCGGGAGGCATCCCCGGCGCCGCCTTCACCTTCCCCGACGACGAGCAGGGCCTGGAACAGCTGCGCGAGCAATTCGCGGCAATCGACAAGGTCGAACACCCGGAAACCGCTGTTACATGATTCGCTCCCTGACGGTCGCTCATTGGCCGCCTGCTCCTGGCGTCGCGACGGCGTCCCGGCGGCCCGACAGTTCGATCCGCAGTGAATGGGGTGCCGCCGCTCCCGAGTAGCGCTGCTAAAGTCCGGATCTGACCGTGAAGCGGGTCCTGTGAGGCCTGCACGGACAGGAGGCCCGAGTTGGCAGAACGAGAACGATCGCTGACGCCCCCGCGTGGGGGCGTTTTTGTTGCCCGGGCCCAGGTCATGACGGCCGACGATCTGCGCCGGGCGATCACCCGCATCGCCCACGAGATCATCGAGCACAACCACGGCCTGGCCGACGTGGCGCTGGTCGGATTGCAGACGGGCGGCGTGCCGCTGGCCCGGCGCCTGGCGGCCACCCTGGCCGAGATCGAGGGCAGCGAGGTGCCGGTGGGCACCCTCGACGTGGCCTTCTACCGCGACGACATCGGGCTGCGCCCCGTCCTGCCCGAAGCCGTGACCGACATCCCGTTCGACACCACCGGGCTCACGGTCGTGCTGGTCGACGACGTGTTGTTCACCGGCCGCACGGTGCGCGCCGCCCTCAACGCCCTCAACGACTACGGCCGGGCCCGCGCCATCCAGCTGGCCGTGATGGTCGACCGCGGCCACCGCGAGCTCCCGATGCGCCCCGACTACGTGGGCAAGAACCTGCCGACGCGACGCGACGAGATGGTCGACGTCAGCGAGGA
>JAFATL010000665.1 GCA_019243975.1 Actinomycetota bacterium
CCGGATGCGGCCGATCAACGGCGAGCGGCGAGGCGGCGGGTCTTCGTGGCAGTCGCTGCGGCGGCGGACGGGCTCGATCGAGGCCGACTACCTCAACGGCGAGATCGTGATGCTGGGCCGGCTGCACGGCGTGCCCACGCCCGCCAACGCCCTGCTCCAGCAGGTCGCCAACCGGATGGCCGCCGACGGCGCACCGCCGGGCAGCGTCGACGTCGAGGACCTGCTGGCGCAGTTGGAGGGCTGACCGCCTACGCGGCTGCTGGCTGCGTGCGCGTGGCCGACGTGAGGCGAGCGCGGTGGCGCTTCGCCGCGAGCACGAAGGCCGTGCCCCACAGCACGGCGACGCCGGTGAGCAACGCGTAGGCGATGACGGCGAACGTGGCCGGACCCGAGCGCGTCTCACGCAGCAGGTACTTCTGCTCGTGCGAGAACGGCACCGTGCGGTCGACCGCCGGGATCTGCGGGGCGCCGATCGAGGGGTCGGCCGGCAACCACACCGGCGCCGCCATCATCTGGTCGCCGCGGTGCAGGCGTACGAGCGTCTTCCAACTCCCGGTCACCGGCACGGCCTTGTCGCTCACGTACTGGCCGGGGCCGACCTTCTTCATCTCGCTCAAGACCATGCCGCCGCCCTGCCACGAGCTGGTCTGGAACCAGCGAGCGTGGTCAGCGGCGTTGGCCGGGGTGAGGGTGGCGTGCACAACGGCGTTGTCACCGCGATGCTCGAGCTGGATGGCAATGCGCACGTTGCCGTTGTGGCGCGGCAGCGGCAGGGCCAGGCCCACCAGCACGGCGACGGCGCCAAGGGCGACCAGCCATACGGGGAGGCCGGCGCCGTCGCGGCGCACACCGCCGGCGAGGGCGGTCGCGAGCAAGGCGGCGCCCACTGCGATCAGCGCGCCCAGCAGCACCGCTGCCGGCATCAGGTTGGTGGTCCACGGTTGGTGGGCCCCGCGGTTCCACGCGTATTCACCGGCCAGGCCGATGGTGGCGATGCCGATGCCGGATGCGATGGCGAAGCGGGCCCGGCGCGTCACGCCGAAGACCAGGGCCGCCACCTCGACGGCCAGGGCGGGCGCCAGGTAGAGGGCGGCCGAACGCGTCTGCACGACGTGACTGGGCGTGTTGAGGATGCGCGTCAACGCCGCGATGCCCCCGACCAGGATGGCGTTGCCCGGCCCGAGCACCAGGCGCGCGGTCACGAGGGCCAGACCGGCGGCCATGCAGATCAGCAGCGGGTGGTAGAGCTGCTGGAACTGGGGCACACCGAACTCGAACTCGCCGAGCACGCTGGTGAGTCCAGCCAGCATGAGCACGGCCGTGAGGGTGTGGAAGATGCGCGGCCCGATACCGTCGGTCGGCTTCACGCCCGCCTCCCCCAACGCCAACCACGCCGCGATCGGCGACAGCGACGCCCCGAGGATCATCAGTAGGTGGGTGGGGCTCCACATCGTCACGTCGACGCCGTAGTGGGCGTGCCACAGGTCGTCGAGCGGGAACCCGCCCAGGGCAGTGAACCCCAGCACGCCGAGTGGAATGGCCGACCACGGCACGACGAACGGACCGACCCGCCGGCCGACGCGCGCGTCGGTGAGCGTGGCGAAGAACACGCCCAGTACGGCGGCGAAGGCGATGAACGCGAGCCCGGCCACGATCATGGTGTGGGGCGCGGTGAACAGCCGCTTGTCGCGCCCCAATGCCACGTGCCACGCCACGTCGTTGTAGAAGCCGACGCCCGCCACCAGCAGGCCGTACAGCGCGGTGGCGACCATGGCGGCCGCCCATCCGGGCACGCCGGTCACGCGCTCGAGCGCGTACGGCACGCGCGTGAAGAACGTCGGCGCGTCGCGCCCGACGATCGTCAGGGCGGTGACGGCAGCGATGAAGCCGCCGAGCAGCAGCCACAGCGGCGTCCAGGTGGCGAGCGGATTGTGGCCCGCCAGCGTGAGCAGCACGGTCGTCGTCATTTCCCAGCTCCTTGCTCGCGGGCGGCGGCGTCGGCCGCGCCCATGCCGTTCCACACCAGTGCGGTGAGGTAGTCCACCAACCGAGCTCGCGGCATCGAGCGCCGCTCGAGCCACCAGTCACCTGCGAGATGCACCATTCCCACCAACCCGAACGCCCACGGCTCGGCCGCGCCGGAATCGGCACCGACGTCGCGCATGCGCTCGCCCAACACGACCGACACCTCCTGGCCGACCTGGCGCACGAAGCCGGCGAGGGTGAGCCCTTCGGGCGACGCCGTCGGCGGCGACTGCACCACGAAGCGGTAGATCTGCGGATCGCGCTCGATGAAACCGAGGTAGGCGTCGATCGTGGCCCGCAGCACGTGCTCGGGCTGGTCGCTACCGGCCAGTGCGCCTCGCAGCTCGTCGAACAGCTCGCCCGCGAACTGGGCGGCGATGGCCTGCGTGAGCCCGTCACGGTCGCCGAAATGACGGTAGAGGATCGGCTTGGTCACGCCCGCCTCGGCCGCGATGGCATCCATCGAGGCCAACGGGCCGTCCCGCCGGATCACCGTGATGGCACCCGCCAGCAGCTCCTCCTTGCGGGCGGCGCGGCGAGCGTCGCGGGCGGGGTCGTGGCGGCGGCGGGTCGTGCGGCTCGCCTCGCGGGCGCCGTCGCGATGGTGGCGGGAGGGTGCGTTCATTGGTTACTGACGGTAACACTTACTATCGGTAACGTCAACGAGATCTGTACCCTGCCCAGCCTTGAGCGAACCCTTGGACGACCGGCCCGTCGTGATCGACGTGCACACCCACGCCGTGGGCTTCGTCCCCCAGCCGTTCCGGTCGCTGTACCGCCTCGTGAACCGGACGACGATGCCCGCCGACGAGGGCTTCGACGTGCTGCGGGCCGCCGGCGTCGACGCGGTGGTGGCCAAGGCTGTCGGCGATCCCGTCGTCACCCGCTGGTACCGGGGCGGCGCGTGGAAGGCGGTCGAGCGGCAGCTGGCGTCGGCGGCTGCCCAGATCGAGGCCGCCGGAGGCGTCGTCGCCCGCACCCCCGACGACGTGCGCAACGCGCAGGCGGCCGGTAGGCCCGCGGCCATCCTCGGTGTCGAGGGCGCCGACGCGCTGGGCGAAGACGACGAGGCCGTCGACCGCGCCGACCAGTGGCACCAACGCGGCGTGCGCGTGGTCGTGCTCGTGCACCTGGGCGACAACCAGTTCGGCACCACGTGCATGCCGTGGCAGGACTACGTCGGTCCCCTCCCCAAGCGGCGGCACCGCCAGCTCGGTCTCAGCGCCCTCGGGCGCCGAGTCGTGGAACGCATGCAGCAGCTCGGCATCGTGGTCGACGTGTCCCACGCCGACCGCCAGACCACCTTCGACATCGTCGAGCAGTCGACGCGGCCGGTGATCGCGTCGCACAGCGGCGCCCGGGCGCGGGCCGACTTCCCGCGGTTCCTCACCGACGACGAGATTCGGGCGGTCGCCGGCACGGGCGGGCTGATCGGCCTGTGGCCCTACAACCACCGGGGCAAGGGCGTGCGTGACATGGACGACCTCATCGGTCATGCCCGCTACGTCGCCGACCTGGTCGGGCCGCAGCACCTGTGCATCGGCACCGACATGAACGGCGTGCCCGGCCTCATGGCGGGCTACCGGGGCGAGACGGACCTGCCCCGCGTCACCGACGCCCTTCGCCGCCAGTTCGGCGACGACGACGTGCGAGGCATTCTCGGCGCCAACTTCCTGCGCATCTGGTCGCCATAAAATCTTCCTGTCATCCGGGAGCGAGCAGTGCTCCGGAGAGGGGGTGACATGAAGTTCGACCTCACTGCCTACAAGCAGCGGACGGCGCGGCTGGAGTTCGCCGACCTCGACTTCGGCGCCTTCGCCACGCAGCCGCTGGATGCCGACACGTTGCGGTGCCTCCGCTACATGCACGACATCGAGTTCCACACCGTCTGCTACCTGCGCGACCTGCTGCTGACGCCTGCGCACCGCGACCCCGACGTGACGACGTTCCTCACGTTCTGGTCGTTCGAGGAGCTGTGGCACGGCGAGGCGATCGCGGCCGTGCTCGACGCCCACGGCGAGCTGTCGGGCCAGCCGCGCGTGCTGGCCGTCCGCAAGCGGCTGGGCTGGCGCGACCGCGTCGGCCCGATCAGTCACTCGCTGAGCTCCGCCGCCGTCGGCGCCGACTACATCGCCGTGCACATGACGTGGGGCGCCGTCAACGAGTGGTGCACACAGGGCGGGTACGCGCAGCTGTCCGCCAAGGCGCAGCACCCGGTGCTCACCGAGCTGCTGCAGCGCATCATGAAGCAAGAGGGCCGTCACATCGACTTCTACTCGAGCGAGGCGGCCAAGCGGTTGGCGGCCAGCCGTAAAGCGCAGCGCATCACGCGCTTCGCGCTGCGGAAGTTCTGGAAGCCGGTCGGCAGCGGCGTCGTGCCGTTGGCCGAGACCGCCTTCCTCATCGACCATCTCTTCGGCGACGACGACGGTCTGGCCATTGCCGAGCGCATCGACCGGCGCGTCGATCGTCTGCCCGGCCTCGAAGGACTCCACCTGTGCGTGCAGGCGCGGGAAGAGATGGTTCAGGTCAACCGCCGGTCGGCGGCCCACCTGGTCAACTCGTAGCGACTCGACAGCTGCAGCTTGCGCAGCACCGCCGACACGTGCGTCTCCACCGTCTTGATGGAGATCTCGAGGCGGCGGGCGATCTCCTTGTAGGCGTAGCCACGGGCGATCAGCCGCAGCACCTCGCGTTCGCGGTTGGTGAGCTGGTCGAGCTCGGGATCGGCATGGGCGGCACCCGCGGTATCGGCCGTCCCGAACGC
>JAFATL010000274.1 GCA_019243975.1 Actinomycetota bacterium
GGCTCGCCCGAGCGGGGCCGGTTGATCAGCTCGGCGTGGATCTGCAGGTACTCGGGCCCGCCGTCGGGGTCGGCCAGCTTCGAGGCCAAGGGCCGCACCAAAGCACTGGCGAGCGCCCGCAGCCCAGCATCGGGACGGGCCTCGTACTCGTCGAGCATCGCGTGCCGGCGAGCATCGACCTCCGGGTAGTGCTTGTCGTTGAGCGCCCGCACCACGCCGAGCCGGTCGCCGAAGTGGTACTGCACGGCCACGGCGTTGCGAGCGCCGGCCAGCCGGTTGATCTCACGCAGGCTCACGCCGTCCACGCCCCGCTCGGCAAAGAGCTGCTCGGCGGCCGTCAGCAGCCGGGCCCGGGTCGAGTCGTCGACCGGGCCGCCTGACCCGTTGGGCTCGACATCATGCGCTCGCACCAGCTAATGATGCACTTGCATTCCCCACCGCGACAAGGAGGCAGCGATGGCGTGGGACTTCTCGACCGAGCCCGAGTTCCAGAAGAAGCTCGACTGGGTCGCTGACTTCTGCGAGAACGAGATCGAGCCCCTCGACCTCGTCTTCCCCTACGCGGTCCGCTCGAAGGACCCCAAGATCAAGGCGCTGGTCGACCCGCTCAAGCAGCAGGTCAAGGACCAGGGACTGTGGGCGCTGTTCCTCGACGAGGAACTTGGCGGCCCCGGCTTCGGCCAGCTCAAGCTGGCGCTGATCAACGAAATCCTCGGCAAGTACGGCTCCGCCCCCGCCATCTTCGGCACCGCCGCGCCCGACACCGGGAACATGGAGATGCTCGCCGCCTACGGCACCGAGGAGCAGAAGGAGCGGTGGCTGTACCCGCTCATGAACCAGGAGATCTGGTCGGCGTACTCCATGACCGAGCCCCAGGGCGGCTCAGACCCGAACCTGTTCAAGACCACCGCCGTCAAGGACGGCGACGAGTGGGTCATCAACGGCGAGAAGTGGTTCACCAGCGCCGGCCGCGCCGCCGACATCCTCTTCGTCATGTGCACCAACGGCATGTTCGTGGTGCCCCGTGACACGCCCGGCGTCGAGATCCAGCCGTTCCCGTCGACGCACAACCACATCATCTACAAGGACGTGCGCGTCCCCCTCGACCACCTCCTCGGTCCCGAAGACGGCGCCAAGGTGCTGGCCCAGCGCCGGCTCGGCGGCGGCCGCATCCACCACGCCATGCGCACCATCGCCCAGTGCAAGAAGGCGTTCGACATGATGTGCGAGCGGGCCCTGAGCCGCGAGTCGCACGGCAAGATCATCGCCGAGCACCAGATGGTGCAGGAGGCGATCGCCGACTCCTACGCCGAGATCAACATGCTGCGCCTGCTCGTGCTGTGGACGGCGTGGACCATCGACAACTCGAGCACCCAGGAGGCCCGCCGTCAGATCGCCGCGTGCAAGTACACGATGGCCAAGGTGCTCAAGGAGGTGTCGTTCCGGGCGCTGCACATCATGGGTTCGCTCGGCACCACCAACCTCACGCCCTTGCAGGCCATGTACGCCGGCGCTCCCACCATGGGCTTGGCCGACGGTGCCGACGAGGTGCACAAGGTCACCGTCGCCCGCAGCGTGCTCAAGGACTACCGGCCCCACGAGGGTCTGTGGCCCACCGAGTACATCCCGGCCAAGCGGGCCAAGGCGCGCGAGAAGTACGCCGACCTGTTCGCCAGCGACCCGGACCTGCTGAAGTACGCCGACGCCATGGAGAAGTACATGGCGTCACGCGGCCACTGAGACGTCGCTTCTTTGCAGAAGCTTGCTCCATAGGCAAGGTTCTGCAAAGAAGCCGGCTTAGGCGGTAATGACTCCCGCGCCGAACGCTTCGAGGGTCGCGGGCGCGGCGAAGTCGGTGAACCACAGGTAGACGCGCTCGACGCCTTGCACGTGAGCAGCGGCGAACGCGTCGCACAGCTCGGACGCGTCGCCGACGAGTGGCGCACTCCCCCGCATGCCACCAAAACGTCGCTCCGCCAGCGCGGCGGTCTCAGCCCGCGACGACTCGTCGGCGACGAACGCCACGATCTGCTGCACCGAGGCGCGCGCCGGCGCCGCGCGCGATGCGCGCTCGGCCAGGTCGGCAGGCGGGTAGGTCGGCATGTTCCACCAGTCGGCGTAGCGCGACGCGAGCGCCACCACCTCGTCGCTGGTGCCGCCGATCACGATGGGGATGCGGGTCAGCGGTGCGGGCACCTGCTGCGCGCCCTGGAGCGAGTGGAACTCGCCCTCGAAGTCGACACGTTCCCCCGACCACAGCCGGGTGAGCACCTCGAGTGTCTCCCGCAGCCGGCGTATGCGTGCGGCCCGGCCCGGGTTGGCGACGCCGAAGGCGACGAACTCGGACGGCACCGAGCCCGCGCCGATGCCCAGTTCGAAACGTCCGCCCGAGGCGTGATCGAGGGTCACCGCTTGGCGGGCCAATACCGCGGGCTGGCGGAAGGCGTCACACAGGACCAGGTGGCTGATCGTGAGCGTCGACGTCGACGCGGCCAACCACGTGGCCGCCGTCATGGCCTCGAGCAGGGGCTTGTCCTCGGCCAGCGGCGGCGCCAGATGGTCCATGAGGGCGATGCCCGTGAAGCCGGCTGATTCGGCGGCCCGGGCCCGCGTCACCAGGTCGTCCATCGTGAAGCGGAGCTGCGGGAGGAAGAGGAAGAACTGCGGCCCGGTCGCCATGAAGCAGGACTGTATTGGCGCCATCAGGTATGAAGGGGCCCCGATGGCCGAGTACCAGACCCTGTTGTACGAGGAGCGCGACCACGTCGCCTGGGTGACGCTCAACCGCCCCGACGTGCACAACGCGTTCAACAAGCAGATGCAGGCCGAGCTGTACGACGTGTGGCGCGGCCTGCGCCGCAACGACGACGTGCGTTCGATCGTCCTCACCGGCGCGGGCGACGAGGCGTTCTGCACGGGCATCGACCGGGCCGAAGCCGTCGACTCCTACCTGGCCGATCCCGACGGTGACCGCCAGATCGGTCGCGTGTCCACGCCGTTCATGTACGACAGCCCCAGCCGCTTCATCTGCCCGAAGATGTGCGACCTGTGGAAGCCGGTCGTGGCGGCCGTGAACGGCATGGCCTGCGGCGGCGCCCTCTACATGCTGGGCGAGGTCGACATCATCATCGCGGCCGAGCACGCCACGTTCTTCGACCCGCACGTGTCGTACGGCATGGTGTCGGGCTACGAGTCCGTATTCATCCTGCAGAAGCTGCCGCTGGGCGAGACGCTGCGGCTGGCGCTGATGGGCGCCAACGAACGCATGTCGGCGCAACGGGCCCATCAGGTCGGCCTGGTGTCGGAGGTCGTGCCCTTGGCCGACCTGCTCACACGGGCGGAGTGGATCGCCTCCCGCATCGCCGCGTCGGCACCGCTGGCGATCCAGGCCACCCTGCGCTCGGTGTGGATGGGCCACGACCAGACGCGCAAGGAGGCGCTCGAACTGGTGAACGCGTTCGTGTCGCTCGGCAGCAACTACGACAACATCGCCGCGGGCCAGCGCATGTTCCGCAAAGAGGACAAGCCGCCCGACTTCGAGGTGCGATGACCTTTGCGCTGACGGCGGAGCGCCTCTTCGACGGTCACGAGCTGGTCGACCACGCCGTCCTCGTCATCGACGGCGAAAAGATCGCCAGCGTCGGCACGTCCCCGCCCGAGGGCATGCAGGTGATCGACCTGGGCGACGCGACGCTCCTGCCCGGGCTGATCGACACCCACCAGCACCTCGTGTTCAACGGCGTCGGCACGCTCGAGGAGCAGGTGACCGACATCAGCGACGACGAACTCGCCGATCGGGCCCGGGAAAACGCCACCCGGGCCCTGCGCGCCGGTATCACGACCATCCGCGACCTCGGCGACCGTGACTTCGTGACCCTGCACCTCCGGGACGACCCCGAGCTGCCGACGATCCTCGCCGCCGGGCCGCCGATCACGCCCGAGGGCGGCCACTGCTGGTACCTGGGCGGCAGTTGCACCGGGGCCGACGGCCTCGTCGCCGCGGTCGAGGAGCGCAAGCGCCGCGGCTGCGACGTGGTGAAGATCATGGTGACCGGCGGCGCCCTCACGCCGACCTACCCGATGTGGAAGTCGCAGTTCTCGGCCGCCGAGGTGAAAACCGTCGTCGCCGCCGCTCACGAACGTGGCCTGCCGGTGGCGGCCCACTGCCACGGCATCGACGGGATCTGGGACGCCCTGACCGCCGAGGTCGACACCATCGAGCACTGCACGTACTTCACCGAGAGCGGCATGTCGGAACCCGACCAACGCCTCATCGCCGCCATCGCTGCGTCCGGCATCGTCGTCTCTGCCTCCTTGGGCCGCGACACGAGGTTCCAACCACCGCCCGTCATCGCCGCCAACTTCTCGACCATGGTCGGTGCCCTGGGCGAGCTGTGGCGCATGGGCGGCAAGATCTGCATCGGCACCGACGCGGGCATCGGTCCCGGCAAGCCGCACGACATCCTCCCGACCGCGGCCATGGACCTCGCCACCGCGGGCCTGACCCCACAGGAGATCCTCACCACCCTGACCGTGTCGGGCGCCAACGCCATCGGCCTCGGAAGCAGGAAGGGCCGGCTCCTGCCCGGCTACGACGCCGACGTCCTGGCGGTCGACGGCAACCCGCTCGTCGACCCCGATGCGCTGCGCAACGTGCACGCCGTGTGGCGGCACGGAACGCTCGTCTAGCGGGGCAGTCCCAGCCCCCGCTGGGCGATGATCGTGCGCTGGATCTCGCTCGTGCCTGCGTACGTCGTGGTACCGGGTGAGAAGCGCAGGTAGTGCTCGACCCGCCCGCCGCCGGGCGCGGTGGGGTCGAGATAGCTGCGCAGGCCGTCGGGACCCATGAGCTCGACCACGTCCTCGGCGTGGCGCACCAAGGCCTCCGAGCTGAACAGCTTGGTCATCGGCCCTTCGATGTCGGGCGTCTCGCCGTGCTGCAGCAACGACGCGTTGCGCCGCTGCATGAGCAGCGAGATCTCCACCGCGGCTGCGCAGCGCGCCAACCGAGTGCGAACGTCGGGAGCATCGATGGGGCGTTCGCCCGTCTCGGGACTGGGCTGGCGGGCCCACGCTTCGGCTTCGTCGAGCATGCGGCCGATGCGGGAGCCGAAGGCGGCCGAGTGCTCGTCGGCCAGGGCCACGGTCATGACCGTCCAGCCCTTGTCGACGTCGCCGATGCGCGCCGTGTCGCTTACGCGAACGTCGTTGAAGAACACGATGTTGGTCCGCTCGCCCGACAGCGTGTACACGGCCTGAATCTCGACGCCGGCCTGCTTCACCGGTACGAGAAACACGGTGAGGCCCTTGTGCTTGGGCACCTCGGTATTCGTACGGGTGAGCAGGAACACGTAGTCGGCGATGTGGGCGTTGGTCGTGAACATCTTCTGCCCGCTGATCACCCACTCCTCGCCGTCGCGCACTGCGCGGCAGCGCGCCGCGGCCACGTCGGAACCCGACTCGGGCTCGGTGAAGCCGAGCGCCATGATGATCTCGCCGTTCATCGCCTTGGGGACGATGTCGGCGCGCTGCTCCGGTGTCCCGACGCGCGCGACGACGCGAGCGATGTTCATCGTGACGCCGGGCCCGTACGTCGGTGCCTCGGCGCGCGTCAGCTCCTCGTGGAGGGTGACCATTTCCAGCGGGCTCAGGCCTGAGCCGCCCTCTTCCTCGGACCAGCCGGCCGCCAGCCACCCGCGCTCGACGACCGCCTCGGTGTACTCGGGGTCGTACGACGTGCCCGACCGGTACAGGGCTTCTTCCCGCTCGGGCGTCATGAAGCCGTCGAGGAACTCGCGCACGTCGCCCCGCAGCGCATCGCTCTTGTCGCCCAGGCGAAAGTCCATCAGCGCGCTGCCTTCGGGAGGGGCCCGTAGCGACGATCGGCGGCCCGGCGATACGCGGCATCGGCGCCGCCGAAGATGCCCGCCCAGCCCCGCGCTCGCCGGTAATAGAGCTGGATGTCGTACTCCATCATGAAGCCGTAGCCCCCATGGAAGTGAAGGCTGTGGTAGCTCACGTCGCGCGCTGCGTCAGCGGCGAAGGCGAACGCGCTGGCTGCCAGTTCAGGGAACCGCGCGGCGTCCTCGGCCTCGGCCCACGCCGCCTCGTACGCGAGCAGCCGGCCGCCGTCGAGCGCCGCGGCCGAGTCGGCCAGCGTGTGCGAGATGCCTTGGAAGCTCCCGATGGGCACGCCGAACGCCTTGCGCTCCTTCACGTAGTCCACGCCGATCTCGAGCGCCCTCGCGCCGAGGCCGATGAGTGCGCACGCAGTCAGCGCCAGCCACTCGTCGACTGCCGTCTCGTACGCGGCCACGGCGTCGGCTCCGCTCGCCAGCTCGACGGCACTCGCCAGGTCGACGTCGGCCACCGGCATCGAACCGAGGTTGCCGAACGGCGCCCGTGCGCCCTCGAGCGTGACGAGCATGAGCCGGTCGCCGACCCGGACGATCGCGTCGTCGGCGATGGCGGCCGACGGTACGAAGCGGGCCGTGGACGGGGCCGCCGGCAGGACGGCGAGCGTCACGAGCCGCTCCCCCGCCACCGCCGCCGCCACCCGGTCGTGCTCGTCGAGCCGACCCAGCAGCCGGGCCGCCACTTGCGCGTCGATCACGGGCGCGGGGGCGACCACACGGCCGGCCTGCTCGGCCACCAGCGCCAGGTCGACCAGCGACGCACCCCAGCCGCCGTCGGCTTCGGGCACCGCCATGGCCACCGCGCCCGTCTCCAGCAGCTGGTCCCACAGTGCCTTGTCGAAGCCCAGGGGCTCGGCCGCGCGCACGCGCTCGGGTGTGGCCTGCTTGGCGAACAGACCGGCAAAGGCGCCGACGAGCTGGTCCTGCTCGTCGGTGAGACGGAGATCCACGTGTTACGGCGGGGCTACGACCGCGAGGTCACCGACGCCATCAGGTCGGTCGCCTTGGTGGCGTGGCCGCCGACCTTGCTCGGGTTGGTCGACCGGATCGACACGTCGTGACCCTTGGCCCGCGCCCGCAGCGCGCCGACCGTGCAGTTCTCCTTGCCGCCCAGCACGGCGAACGGGTCGTAGGAGAAGTGCTTCATGGCGTTGAGGTGGGAGATGCGATCGATGTCGTAGTCGCTCACCCCGTCGAGGTGCTCGGCCAGCGTCTCGGGCGAGAACGGCCACGTGGAGTCGGAGTGGGGGTAGTCGCACTCCCAACACACGTTGTCCATGTCGAGCGCACCGCGGCTGGCCACACCGAAGCGGTCGTCGATGAAGCACGTGATGACGTGCTCGTTGAACACCTCGCTCGGAAGCTTGTCGCCGAAGTCCTGGCCGGTCCACAGGTGGTGGCGCTTGTAGTTGTAGTCAAGCCGCTCGAGCATGTACGGGATCCAGCCGATGCCACCCTCCGACAGGGCGATCTTGAGGTTGGGGAACTTGCGCAGCACCGGCGACCACACCAGGTCGGCGGCGCACTGCACGATGTTCATCGGCGTCAGGGTGATGAGGCAGTCGATGGGGGCGTCGGGCGCGGTGATGACAAGCGCCGACGATGAGCCGATGTGCATGCACACGACGACCTGCTCGTCGCTGCACGCCTGCCAGAACGGATACCAGTGGTCGGAGTGCAGGCTGGGCCAGCCCAGCTTCGACGGGTTCTCGGAAAACGTGACGGCGTGCGCGCCCTTGGCCGCGGTGCGGCGTACTTCCGCGGCCAGCACCTCGGGGTCCCAGATCGCCGGCAGCGAGCACGGGATGAAACGGCCCGGATGGGTGCCGCACCACTCGTCGATGTGCCAGTCGTTGTAGGCGCGCACCATCGCCAGGGCGACGTCCTTGTCTTCGGTGCGGGCGAACAGCTGACCGCAGAACTGCGGGAACGACGGGAAGCACAGCGAGCCGAGCAGGCCGTTGGCGTTCATGTCCATGACGCGCTCGTTGATGTCGTAGCAACCGGCGCGCAGCTCGGCGAACGACGTCGGCTCGAGGCCGTACTCCTCGGGCGGACGCCCTGCCACCGCGTTGAGGGCGACGTTGGTGAGCACCGCGCCCTCGTACTCCCAGGCGTTGG
>JAFATL010000075.1 GCA_019243975.1 Actinomycetota bacterium
ACCGCCGCGATGAGGGCGCGGCGGTCGACCTTTTCCATGGCGGTGAGGGGCAGTGCGTCGACGACACGGATGGCCTCCGGCAGCTTGTAGGCGGCCAGGCGGTCGCGGCCGTAGGTACGGAGGTCGTCGAGCGTCGGAGTCGGCTGATCCTTGCGGACGACGACCACCGCCACGCCGATCTCACCCATGACATCGTCGGGGCGCGGCACGACCGCGACCGATGCGACCGAGGGGTGCTCGGCCAGCACGGTCTCGACCTCCTGCGGGTGCACGTTGTAGCCACCGCGCACGTACATCTCCGTGGCCCGACCCGCGAGGCGCAACCGCCCGGCGTCGTCGAGATATCCGATGTCACCGGTATGAACTGTCACATAGGTTCGCTCCGGGCTTCGCCCTTCGCTCACTCCGGCGGGTACCCCTGAGGGGCCCCGCCCGCCGGCCCCAGTCGACATCGCGATGGCCGCGAGTGCCAGAGCGACCGCCGCGAACCTTCGCATCGGGCGACCGTAGACGCCAGACTCCGGGGGTGGAGTACGAAGAGATTGCCTACGAGGTTGCCGACCGGGTGCTGACGATCACGCTCGACCGACCCGACCGCCTCAACGCCTTCACCATCCGGATGCACGAAGAGCTGATCGATGCCTTCGGGCGAGCCGATGCCGACGACGACGTGCGCGTGGTGGTGGTCACCGGTCGGGGCCGCGGCTTCTGCGCGGGCGCCGACTTGGGCGGCGGCGGGCAACCGTCGGGTGACGGCGACGGCGAACGAGCGGCGTTCGACCGGCCCGACGACCCAGCCACGTTTCGCGACGAGGGCGGCTTGGTGACGCTGCGCATCTTCCAGTGCAAGAAGCCGGTGATCGCCGCCATCAACGGCCCCGCCGTCGGCGTGGGCATCACCATGACGCTGCCGATGGACATCCGGCTGGCGTCGGAGTCGGCCAAGATCGGCTTCGTCTTCGCCCGCCGGGGCATCGTCCCCGAGGCCTGCTCCAGCTGGTTCCTCCCCCGCGTGGTGGGCATCAGCCGGGCCATGGAGTGGGTGGCCACCGGCCGGGTGTTCGGTGCCGACGAAGCATTGGCGGCCGGACTGGTGCGCAGTGTCCACCCGCCCGACGAGTTGCTGCCGGCCGCCTATGAACTCGCCCACGAGATCGCCGACAACACCTCGGCCATCTCGGTGGCCCTGTCGCGTCAGATGCTGTGGCGCATGCTCGGCGCCGACCACCCGATGGACGCGCACCGGGTCGATTCCCGCGGGGTGCTCTTCACCGGGGCCAGCCCCGACGCCCGCGAAGGGGTGCTCGCCTTCCTGCACAAGCGGCCCGCCGAGTTCCCCGGCAAGGTCAGCACCGACCTGCCCGACATCTTCGGCTGAGCGTCAGCTGAGGGCTACTTGGCGATTTCAGGGGACGGCTGGGTAGCTTCTTTCGCATCATGACGATTTCGACTCGCCCGTCCGCCGCGCTCCTCGTCCTGGCCGCCGTGGCCGCCCTCGCCCTGCCCGCGTGCAAGGGCGACGTCGACCAGGTGGCGACCAACGGCATCCCCCCTGCGCATCACGCGCCGGCCAAGAGCACGGCGACCACCAAGCCCGGCAAGGCCGGCGGCTCGACGAAGCCGAGCGACACCAAGGCCACGACGCCTACGAACGTCAGCGTCCCGGCCGGTGGGATCACCATCGTCAACTTCGCGTACCAGGACATGGTCGCCAAAGCCCACCAGGTGACCAAGGTCGTCAACAAGGACTCCGCGCCTCACACCTTGACGGCGGACGACCTGTCGTTCGACACCAAGACCATCGACGGCAACGCCACCGGCGAGTTCACCGCGCCGGGGCCGGGCACGTACAAGATCCACTGCATCGTGCACCCGTTCATGACGGCCGAGCTGAAGGTGGTCAGCTGAGCCCGATCAGCTGATCGGCGCCGTCAGCTGAGGTCGACGCCGAGGAGGGCGGCGGCTTCGGACACGCCCTGACCGGCAGCGGCCGCCTCGTCGATGGCCGCCAGCGCCGCCGGCGTGGCCAGGTCGTCGTCGAGGGCCTCGCGCACGCCGGTGAGCCCGCCGTCGCCACGGCCCGCGCTGCGCCACCGGTCGAGCCGGTCCGCCGCGTCGGGCAGCAGCGAGTCGTGCCACTCCCACTCCTCGCGGTAGTGGTGCGCAAGCAGGCCGACGCGCACGGCTGTGGGCTCCCACTCCTTGAGCAGGTCGCTGACGAACACCAGGTTGCCGAGCGACTTCGACATCTTCTCGCCGCCGAGGCGCACCATCCCCTGGTGCATCCAGTGACGGACGAACGTCTCCCCCGTCGCTGCCTCCGACTGCGCGGCTTCGCACTCGTGGTGCGGGAACACGAGATCCCGGCCGCCCCCGTGCAGGTCGATGGTGGTACCGAGCTCGCGGAGGGCAAGGGCGGAGCACTCGATGTGCCATCCGGGGCGGCCCGGGCCCCACAACGAGTCCCACGCCGGCTCGTCGGGCAGCGACGGCTGCCACAGCACGAAGTCGAGCGGGTCGCGCTTGTGGGGATCGTCGGGGCGGCCACCCCGTTCGGCCGCCAGCTGGAGCATGGTGTCGCGCGGCAGGTGGCTGATCTGGCCGAAGCGATCGAAGCTGTCGACGTTGAAGTACACGCCGCCGCCGGCCTGGTAGGCGTGGCCCGACTCGAGCACCATGCCGATGAAGCCGAGGATGTCGGGAATGGCCGAGGTGGCGCGGGGTTCACTGAACGGCTGGATGATGCCGAGCGCCTTGAGGTTGTCGTCGATGCGCGCCATCTCCTCGGCGGCCAGGTCGAGGTAGTTCACGCCGAGCTGGCGCGCCTTCTCGAGGATGCTGTCGTCGAGGTCGGTGACGTTGCGCACGCACTGCGTGGTGTGACCGAGGTCGCGCAGGCGGCGCTGCAGGATGTCGTAGGTGAGCACCATCGCCGCGAAGCCGACGTGGGCGGCGTCGTACGGCGTGATGCCGCACGTGTACATGGTGACGACAGGGCCGGGGCTGAAGTCGACGACTTCCTGCTTGGCCGTGTCGTACAGGCGCATGAACTGGTTAGGCGGTCTCGATGCGCGTCAGCTGAATGGCTGCCCGCGTCTTGTACCGCACGTTCAGCTGCAACAACACGGCCGCGAACGCCTCGATGGGCGCGGCGTTGGACAGCCGCCCGGAGTCGAGCGGGCGCAGGCCCGGCACCATGCGCACCAGGTCGGACGTGACCTCGGTGGCGCGAGGGTGGTCGGAGCAGATGAGGACGTCGCTCTCCAGGGTGTGGGCGATGTCGCCGAGCTCCTTGGCCGGCAAGTGGTGGAAGGCGGCGGCCACGCATGCCCCAGGGACGATCGCCTGCACGCTGGCGGCCACGGATCCGCGAGGCGGCACCAACGGTTGGAACTCGTCGCCCACCTTGGCCAGGGCGTTGGCCATCGAGATCACGACCTTGTCGTTCAGGTGGTTGGCCACCGACGCACACGTCGACGCCGCGCTGTCCCACGGCGTGGCCACCACCACGACGTCGGCCATGGCCGCGTCGTCGTTGTCGCCGGGCCGCAAGGTGAGAGCGCGGTCCGACCACTTGCTGGTCAGGGCGTCGCACGTCTCCTTGGCCCGTTCCGCCGACCGTGATCCGATCGTGACTTCGAGTCCGACCGACGCCAGCCGCACGGCCAGGCCACTACCGGCCGGCCCCGTCCCTCCGAGCACCCCTACATGCATTTGTTTCACCCTAGTGGGACTGGTCAGGAATTAGCAGCGAGGTCGCGGACGACCGCCTCACCCAGGCTGCGGGTGGCGCGCCGGTTGACCTCGGCACCGGCGACGGCACCGATCAGCATCGGTGCCAGCGACGAGAGGTTGCGACCCGCCCGCTGGAGCAGTCGCCGGCGCACGATGCGGACGAGCTCGTTGCGCGTGCCCCGGCCCAGCACGTCGGACACGGCACCGGGACGGGTGAGCAGATCGGGCGTGACGCCGCGCCGCTCGGCCCACGCCCGCACGATGGCGGTCGCCCGCTCGGTCGTGCTGCCGGGAACGGGCCGCCCGTACACCTCGTGCAGCTCGGCGACCAGCTTCATCTCAACTGCCGCTACCGCCAGCGTCTCGACCATGAGCTCCAGCGGGAGGGCCACCCACGTGGGTGGTGCCAGCTCTTCCGCGCTCATCAGGGCGCCGGCGGCTGCGCCGACACCGGCCGACGCGCGGCTGGCGTTGCGGATCAGCTCGCCGGCGAGAGCCGCGCCCGACAGGCCGCCGTGGTGGCGCTGCAACGTGGCGAGGTCGCGCACGGGGATCCGCGGCGCGTTGTCGACGACGACCTCCGCCAGCCATCGCCCGCTCGCCACGGCCCGGGTTCCGGCCACCTTGGCCGACCCGGCGAGCGCCTTGGTGAGCCGCCCCAGCCGGGCCGCGTCGACGTCGCCGCTCGCCACCCGGCCGAGGTCGTCGTCGAAGTCCACGAACGCTTAGCTACCCATGTACTTGGGATTGGCCACCCGCAGCTTGGCCTCGACCGTCTCCAGCACGAATGCTCGGACCTCGTCGAGGCGGTCGTCGAGCGAGCCGTCCCGGATGGCGGCGGCCAACGCAGTCTCGTCCGTCACGCCCAGGCGGGCGAGACCCTCCGCGTGAGCTGCGGCTTGCGCCGGTCCGTCCGTCAGCTCGCGCTCGACCATCCCCAACACGTTGATGGCGACGCGTGTGTGGAACTGCACGCGTCCTTCCGTCGCTGTCATCACGTCGCGCTCGAGGAACTCGCGTACGGCCTCCACCAACTGCGCCGCGCTCGGCATGTCGTGGGGCTGCGTCATGACGACGCGGGAAGGGTCATGCCGGAGGCATGCGGCAACATGTTGAGGAGGTCCCACTCCTGCTCGCACACGCGCCGGCCGATGGCGGCCAGCTCGACCGAGCGCACTGCGCCGGACGTGTGGGTGAACGCCTGCATGATGCACATGATCCCCCACTTGAGCGTGCCCAACGTCTCCCACCACAGCAGCGCGTCGCGGTCGACGGGTCCGCCCCCGGCGGCCTCGTACGCGTCGATCAATTCGTCGTAGTCGCCGAATCCGCCGACCGGCTTGGGCGCGCCGAACCGCCAGGCGCGCACGCACAGCCACCCAAGGTCCTCCATCGGGTCGCCGAGATGGGCCAGCTCCCAATCGAGCACGGCCCGCAGGCCCTCGGGACCGATCATGAGGTTGCCGTGGCGGAAGTCGCCGTGCACCACGACGTCCTTCGACAATGTGGGGCGGTTGGCCTCGAGCCACCGGAACGCCAGCTCGAAGGTCGGGTGCGGCTCATGCACGCTGTCGAGCACCGCCCGGTATTGGGCGACCTGGTCTTCGCCCACCAGCTCGGGCACCTCGTCGACGGGGATGCGGTGCAGCGCCGCCAGGACGGTGCCGCACTGGGCGGCCAGCTTGGGGCGCGCCTCGGCGAACTGGTCGTCGCGCAGGATGCGGCGTGGGATGGTCTCGCCGTCGACGTGCGTCATCACCAGGAAGGCGGCGCCCAGCACGGCCGGGTCGTCGCTGGTCGCCACGATCTCGGGGACGGGCACACCGCTCTTGGCTGCCGCCGCCAGCAGCTGCGCCTCCATCGTCATGCCCGGACGGTTGGCCAGGCGCGTGGCGCCCGGCGGGTCGCGCCGCAGGATGAGCTTGCGCTTCGTGCCGTCGTCGCCGACTGCCTCGAACGACCACGTCTCGCGCGACGCCCCACCGGACAGGCGGCGCAGACCATCGATAGAAGCCGCGCCCACCACCGCTGCCAGTTGCGCGGCCAGTTCGTCGTTGCGACCCACGGCGGTGTTGCTTAGCAGTACTTGATCAACGTCGGGTACGGGTTGACCGCCGCGCCGCCGCCGGGATGGATCTCGAAGTGCAGGTGCGTCGGCCCGCCGGCCGCGTCGCCGGTGTTACCGACGTAACCGATGACGGTGCCGGCCTGCACGTTCCCGAGCGTGCCGTAGCCCTCGAGGTGGGCGCCGTAGTACGTGTTGCCGTCGACGCCGTGCAGGAAGTAGGCGATGCCGCCCAGGCTGTTGGAGTTGGCACTGGCCACGCCGCTCACGCTGGCGACGACAGGCGTCCCGCGGGGCGCCAGGATGTCGTTGCCCTGGTGTGACCGGCCTCCGGGCCGCGGGTTGCCGAAGTCGTTGGAGAACGAGTGCGGACCCTGGACGGGGCATATCCAGTTGCCGCTGGCGATGATCCCGCGCGCCCGCGACGTCGTGGTGGCGGCCGCCTTCGCCGTCGCGGCCTTCTTGCTGGCCGCCGCCTTCGCTTCGAGAGCGCGCTCTTGGGCTGCCAGCTTGTCGAGGTCCGCTACCGCTGCCGACTGCTCGTGTTGGAGTGCCGCGTACGCACCCCGTTGCTGGGACACGCGCTTGCTGAGAGCGGCGGTGCTGGCGTCGAGGTCCTGCCGTATCGACCGGTACGCGTCGATGGCGTCGATGGCGCCGGTCGTGACCAGCTGCAGCATGGCCTGCCCGCGCGCCAGCTCGCCGATGTCGGTCATGCCGACGGACGCCGGTGTCTTGCCCTCCATGTACTGACTCACCGCCGCGTTCTTCACCGCGCCCTCGAGCTGCGCCAGGCGCGCCCGGTTGGCCGCCTGCTTGGCCTTGAGGCCGGCAACGTCGTCGCTCAACCGGGCCAGCGCCGTCTGCGCCGCGTCCAGTCGTGCCGCGGCCTGGTTGGCCTTGCGCTGGGCGGCGGCCAACTGACTCTGGATGCTGCTCGTGTCAGCCGCGCCCGCGGCCGGTGCCTGGGCGAGGATGACGAGGAAGGCCGCGGCCGCGAGGAGGACCCGTCGCCGCATGGCGGGTGATTTTAGGAAGCGGGCCTGGCCTCTTGCCCAATTCGGACATCGGGGCGTTGGACAACCCGGTCGCTGATTTCGTCGAGCACCTCGTCGACGTGGCGGGGCAAGCGCACCTCAAACGTCGACCCCCGGCCCTTGACCGAGCGCACGGAAACCTCGCCACCGTGCATCTCGGCCAGCGACCGCACGATCGACAGCCCGAGGCCTGCGCCCCGGCTGACGCCGGTCTCGGCCACGTCGGCCCGCCAGAACGGTTCGAACACGTGGGCCAGGTGGCCGGCGGCGATGCCCTGTCCCTGATCGGTGACGGTGAGCACGGTGGCGTCGGTGTGGGCGCGGCTGCGCACCACGATGCGGCTGGCCAACGGCGAGAAGCGGGTGGCGTTGGCGACGAGCAGCTCGAGGATGCGCCCGACCGACTCGCGGTCGCACCAGGCCGTCGGCGCCTCCAGCTTCACCTGCAGGTCGTAGCCCGCGATCACCGACGCCAGCTTCGTGCGCATCTCTTCCACCACCGGCGCCAGCTCGACCTCGGTGCACGAAAGGGTGACCTCGCCCCGCTCGATGCGCGCCGCGTCGATGAAGTGGAGGATCGACGAGTCGAGCGAGCTGACATTGAACGCCAGGTCGTCGATGAGGTCGAGCTTCTTGGGTTCGGCCAGCGTCGTCCAGTGGCGCGACAGCAGGGTGACGAGACCCTGGATGACCGTGAGCGGCGTGCGCAGCTCGTGACCCACGGTGACGACCAGTTCGGCGCGCAAGCGATCGACTTCCTGCTCGCGTTCGGCCGCCCGTTGCTCGGCCGCTTCGCCCGCGGCCAGCGCCGACCGTCGCCCCACGGTGTACGCCAACGCGGTTCCCGCCAGTGCGAAGACGGCAACGAGCAACAGGGGTCCCACGCCAGCAACCGTGCCAGACCCGCTTTGCCCGGTCTGTAGCCCAACAGGGCCATTCGAACCATCCGAACTGCGTAGCTACG
This sequence comes from Actinomycetota bacterium, assembly GCA_019243975.1. Classification (GTDB taxonomy): domain Bacteria; phylum Actinomycetota; class Acidimicrobiia; order Acidimicrobiales; family JAFATL01; genus JAFATL01. The sequence continues at coordinate 7,802 of JAFATL010000075.1, forward strand.
CAGCGCGCACGGCTACAGCCGGGGCGGCCGATCGCCTCGCGGTCGGGCAAATCTACCGATACCGCCCGCGTTGGTGAACACGGGCTCGTCGGCGTCATCTGCGTCGCCCGCACCGAGCGAACCGAGCAGTCGCGGCCGGCGCACCGGTTGCCCGCCGAACCACCACAGCGACAGTCCCAACAGGAGAAGCAGTGCAAACGCCAGGGCCCGCTGACCCCGCTTGTCGGAGACGTGGCCGGCGGGAGCGGCGAGGGCAACGGTCTGCGCGGCGCCATTCCCCGGCGCGCCGCCGGCGTCGGGCGCGGTCGTGGCCGTGTCGGCGGGGACGGGCGTGCCGTCCGGGGCCACTGACAGGCCCGGCGCGATCCCGCTCAGGTCCGTCGAGGTGCCCGAGCCCGACGACAGATCCGTCGAGCCGGTGTCGGCAGCTGCGCCTCCGGCGGCGCCCTCGTCACTCGACGCCGGCGCCCCGCTCGCCTCCACGACGAGGCTCCCCTGCCCCGGTGCCGTGAACTGCACCGAGAACGGCGTCTGGTTGGCCGGGTCGGGCACGATCGCGAGGTCGAAGACGCCGGGACGCGCCTGCAGGTTGGGTGGCAGCTTGAACGTGGCGGCCGTGGTGTCGGCGTTGAACGCGCCCTTGGCCGAGGTCGCGCACGTGTACTTGGGGCGGGCGTCCCACGTGCCGCCCTGGGCCGACTGCCAGGAGCTGATGATGGGGCAGGCGACCACCACGGGCGTACCCACCGTGCCGTTGGCCGCGACCGCCAACGTGAGCGTGCCCGACGCCGTCGCCGCGTTGACGGGCTCGCCGTCGATCGTGCCCGGCACGTTGTAACGAACAGCCGCGATCGCGTTGGGTCCGCTCGGATCGTTCCCCACGAGCAGGTTGGTGCCCGTGGCCTGGTTGATGGGAACGGTCGGCGCCGGCGATGGCGCTTGCTGTGCCTCACTCCACCACGCCTGGTCCTCTGGCGCCACCGCAGCCGCCGACGCCGGGACCGCCATGACGACGAGCCCGGCGATCGCGATAACCGCCGCTATGAGCGGGCGGGCCACCCGCGTCATTTGCTGCGCGAGCCCGACCGCTCGATCACGCTGATGTCGCCGCCCAGGTACGACGTGACAACAACAGGGTCGGACGTGACCTGCTCGGGCGTGCCCCGTACGAGCACGTGGCCGAGGTCGAGGGCGACGATCTCGTCGGACACCGAGGTGATCAACGGCATGTCGTGCTCGATGATCAACATGGCGCACCCGGTCTCAGCCTGGATGCGCTTGAGGAGCGGGCCCAGCGCCTCGGTCTCCCGTTGGGCGATGCCGGACGATGGTTCGTCGAGCAGCAGCACCGCCGGGTCGTGGGCGATGGCCATCGCCAAGTCGACGATGCGGCGGCTCCCGGTGGACAGCTCTGACACGAACTTGTCGCGGAACGCGCCCAGGCTCATCAGCTCGATGAGGTCCTCGACCGTGTAGGCCACGTCGAGCTCGGAGTCCTGGATGGCGGGCAGGTTGAGCAGGGCGGCGAGGTGGTCGCGCGTCTCGATGTGGCGCTCGAGGCCGATAGCGATGTTCTCCGCCACCGTCAGGGCCGGGAAGATGCGGGCGTCCTGGAACGAGCGACCCAAGCCCACGGCGGCGCGCTTGTCGGGACCCCAGTCGGTGATCTCGGTGCCCCGGAAGTGGATGCGGCCGCCGTTGGCCGGCAGCAGACCCGAGATGAGGTCGAAGATCGTCGTCTTGCCCGCGCCGTTGGGCCCGATGAGACCGAGGATCTGGTGGGGCGCCAAGTCGAACGTCACGTCGTCGACCGCAGTGATGCCACCGAACCGGCGCGTGAGACCCTCCACCCGCAACACCGGCGGCTCGTCGCCGCTGCCCGCCGCCGTGGACTTCTTGGCCGTGGCTGCCGCCCGCGCCGTCGTGGTCGCCGTACCCCCGGCCGCGCCCTCCAAGAAGACCGAGCGCAGGATGTCGCCCCGTTCGAGCAGCTCCTCGGTGGCGCCCGAAAAGCGCACCTCGCCCTTCTCCATGAAGTAGGCGCGCGTGGCGACGGTGAGGGCGACGTTGACGGACTGCTCGACGAGGATGATCGTGCAGCCCTGGTCGTGGATGGCCCGCACGATGCCCAGCAGCTGCTCGACGATGGTCGGCGCCAGGCCCAATGACAGCTCGTCGATGATCAGCAGGCGGGGCTTGGCCACGAACGCCATGCCGAGACCGAGCTGCTGCTGCTCGCCGCCCGACAGGTTGCCCGCCATCTGGTCCCACCGCTCGCGCAAACGCGGGAACTGCTCGAGCACGGTGTCGATGCGGCGCTGCACCTCGGCCGGTTCCTCGCCCGCGTACAGCCACGTGCCGCACTTGAAGTGCTCCCCGACCGTCAGCGTCGGGAACACGGCCCGCCCGCCCGGCACCTGGACGATACCCATCTTGGCCGTGCGTACGGCGTCGGCGTGGGTGATGTCGCGGCCATCGAAGCGGATGCTGCCGGCAATGGGGTCGACCAAGCCGGAGATGGCTTTCAGGAGCGTCGACTTGCCTGCGCCGTTGGTGCCCAGCAGGGCGATGATCTCGCCCTCCTGCACGTCGAGGTCGACGCCGAACAGCACCTGCACCTGGTCGTAGGCCACGTCGACCCCGCGGCACTCGAGGAAGGCACCGACAGCCTTGCCGTCGCCGTCCGCGGTGGCGTCCGCGGCCGCGGTGGCGCCGCCTCGGCCGAAGAACCTCATCGCTTGCCCGCCCCCGTCGTGACGTCGAAGCTCTCGAGTTCCTCGACATGGCGCTCGGCCGCCATGACCACGTCGGCCTTGGCTTCCTCCGCCTGCTCGACGCGCCGGTCAGCCACCAGTGACGGCACGAGGATGTCGCGCCGGCGCGCCACCCATCGCAAGTAGCGGTCGCGTGACTGGAAGCCGGCCTCGGCCGACCCGCCCGGGTAGAAGTACATGTTGACGATCAGCAGCGGTCCCGTGATCAGCAACGGCACGACCGCGATGAACGTCGAGCCGAGCTGCTGGTAGAAGCGGGGGCCGAACAACGTGAACAGCTCGAGGGAGATGGCGCCCGACACCGCGAACGGCACCGACGTGAGGCCGCCGATCGTCACCGCCAGGAACAGGGTGATGCTCGAGAACACGTCGAACGACTGCGCCTGCACCGTGTGCTGCTGGTAGGCGAGCAGCACGCCGGCCATGCCGGCGATACCGCCAGACACCGCGAACGCAGCCAGGCGGGTACGCACCAGGTTGATCGAGTACGCCGGCGCCGCGCGCGAGTTGTCGCGGGCCGCGATCAGCACGCGCCCGCTGCGGTTCCGCCGGAACGACAGCGCGGCGAGGATGGCGACGAGCAGGAACACGAGACAGATGAAGTAGAAGGTGCGCTCGTTCTCCAGGTCGAGGCGGCCGTACAGGATCGGCCGGGCCAGATGTGACGCCACCCCCTTCGGCAGCAACCACTTCCCGATCCAGTGGCTGCGCTTCATGGCGAAGCCCGACATGAAGTAGCCGAAGGCCAGCGTGGTGACGGCCAGGTACAGGCCTTGGATGCGAACGGCGGGCAGGCCGATCACGACCGCCACCAGCACGCCCGCGCCGATGCCGATGGCCATGGCCACGAAGAAGTCGATGTTGTGGTTGGCGATCAGGCCGCCCGACGCCAGCGCTCCGGCCCCGACCAGCCCGAACTGGCCGAGGCTGATCTGGCCCGCCCACCCAGTGAGCACGACCAACGACACGGCGACGATGCCGTAGATCGGCAGCACCTGAAGGGTCGGCAGGTCGGCCCGATGGATGAGGAAGGGCGTGGCGATCGCCCCCGCCGCGATCACGGCCGTCACGCCGATGCGCGCACCCACCACCTCGGGCAGGTTGCGCAGCTCGGCGGGGATGGGCCGGAACTGCTTCACCGACTCCCACGTCGATACCCCGGCGTCGTAGGCGCGAGCCAACGTGCCCCGCTGCAGCAACAGGGCGACGAGGATGATGATCAGCATCAGCGCCGTCGAGTAGTCGCCCGAGCCGAACTTGGCGATCGACGCCGTGACCAGCACGCCGATGCCCATGCCTGCCACCAGGCACAGCCCGATGCGCTCCATGCGCGCCACCACCGCGGCGGCGAGGGCGTACAGCAACGCGTCGAAACCGAGCGTGGCGTCGTTGGGCACGCCGATGAGGGGCGACTGCACGAAGATGGCCAGCGTGGCCAACACGGCCGCCGCCACCCACGCGACGGTCTGCACCCGGCGTACCGGGATGCCGAGAAGCGACGCCCGGTCGGCGTTCTCGGCTGAGGCTCGCAGGGCGACGCCGATGCGGGTGTAACGGAGGAACCCGGCCAGCAGCGCGCTCAGCACGATGACCGTCACCAGGGCGGACACCTGGTTGCCGGTGAGCACCGGCTGGCCACGCCCGTTGTTGATGTGGAAGCCCTGGAACGGCGTCGGCACGTTGGGGATCTCGCCTGCCCGGGCACCCAGCCACACCGGGATGAAGAAGCCCAGGATGGCAAGGGACTGCGCCACGCCGATCGTGATCACCGTCAGGATGAGCCGCGGCGACTTGGCGAAGCGGCGGATCACGAGGAAGTCGACGAGGGCGCCGACGATCGGCGCCCCGACCAGCGCGATGGCGAGGACCAGCCAGTAGTTCCAGTGACGCTGCACGTGCAGCAGCAGGCCGAGGATGGCGGGAACCGCGCCCAGCGCGGCAGCCGCGAAGTTGATGATGCGGTTGGTGCGGTAGATGAGGATCAGACCCACGCCGATGACGCCGTAGAGCGACCCGAGGGCGATGCCCTGCACCATCGACGGCTCGGAGAGCCCGAACCACAGCCGAACGACGACGTAGAACACCACGACGGCGCCGGCGTAGGTGCCGAGGCGTCGCGCCAGTTGCGGGGTCACGGCGTGCGTCCTCCGGGGATCACCGGCCCGTCGGGCAGCACCGGGTACTGCCCGAGGTTGAACCGGTTGCCCTGGATCTGCACGTAGGTGCCGGGCTTGCCGTTGTACGACGACGCCCGGTGCTTGTCCCAGTAGACGATGCGCGTGTCCTGGGTCCACTGCCAATCGTTGGGGAGGAAGCCGAGCAGCGGCAGGCCGGTCGCGCCCCCGCCGACAGTGCCCATCTTGGGCGCCTGCGCCTGCATGTTCTGGGGCGTGAGGTTGGGCCCGGTGTTCTCGATGAGATTCGCCATCATCGAGTAGTGACGCGCCAGCGCGGTGGCCTCGACGGCCGTGATGCCTTGCAGGTCGGTACCCCCGCCCGCCTTGAACACGCGCAGCCCTTCGTTGTTGGCCTGCGGCTCGTGTGGGCCTTCGGTCGACAACCCGAAGGCGAGGTCGTACTCACAGCCTTTGGCCGGCGTGGGACAGCCCAGCGAAGGTTGGCCGCCGCTGTCCTCGTAGGACTGACCGGTCGTGTCGTAGTCCATGTTCTGGTCGCTGGCGATGACGTTCTCTGGGTAGTAGTTGTTCTGCTGCTCGCCCTCGAAGAGGAACGCGGGGGCGACCGCGTCACACAGGCACAGCACCGTCGTCGCCGGGTTTTGCGGGGTGTCCATGGCCGAGATGCCGGCCTGCACCTGCTGGGCGGCGGTGTTGATGTTCTGGTCGTAGAAGTAGGTGTGCCAGATGTGGTCGCCGCAGTACTTCTGCAGCGCCGGATCGAGGATCTTCTTGACCGTGTCCTCGTTGTCGGGGTCGTTGGTGCTGATGACGCCGAGGCGACGGGCCTGCCCGTTGAAGTTCTGCGCCGGGTTGCCGGTCTCCGCGTACTTCACCTTGCGCGCCGGCACGTTGACACTCGACATCTGGTTGCACCACCACTGGGCGAACGCCGTCTCGACGCGCGTCGAGCTCTCACCCGTGCTGTAGAAGTACGGCGCGTTGGCGTTCGAGAACTCGTCGCTGAAGCCGTCGCCGCCCACGCCGATGGTCTTCTTGCGCGCCAGCTCGGCGTAGCAGGCCGAACACAGCGTTGTGTTCCAGAAGACCATATACGGGTGGTACGAGTCGACGATCTTGTCCATTTCAGGGATGAGGCAGCTGTACGCCGGCGGCACGCTCTGGCACTGGCCCTGGTAGGTGACGATGTGCACCTTGCGGCCGTACAGCACGTAGTACTTGTTGATGAAGGCCTCCATGGCCTTGTCGAAGTTCTGCGCCTGCGAGTAGGTGACGAGGGTGCCTTCGGCTTGGAGGATGGCGTTGACCTCGGCGCCGTAGTCGGTCACGTAGTCGAGGATCGTGATCGTGTCCTTGGTGACGCCCTGGTACGTCGCCCCGCCGTTGCTGGCGAACGAGCCACCCGGCGTGCCCGGCACGCACGGCGGCGCCCACCACGCGATGGCGGGGTCGTACTGGCGACCGTTCTTGCAGTGCGACGTGTCGCCACTGGTGGACGCGCCCGGCGGCAACGCGGCCGAGCCGCGCCCGCCTGCGACGCCCGACGTCCCGCTGCCGCCGGCGACGCCTGTGGCCCCGCCGCTCGCGGTTCCGGTGCCGCCGGCCGTGAGGTCGGTGCCACTGCCCCCCGCCGCTGACGTCCCGCCACCGCCGCCGACCACCCCGGTCGTGCCGTCACCGGCGGCCAACGCGGTGCCGCCCCTCCCGGCCGTGGAAGGGGCGGCGACGATGATCAGCAGCTGGACGGCCAACGCCAAGGCCAGTGGCGCGTACCGGCGGGCCAGCGTCGATCGGTTCATGCAAACCCCCTCACCCAGGTGTCCGGAATGTGGCTCTCGTCACAATCCGCGGTGATTGGGTTCGCCGCCGGGGAGGGTGATCCCTCCCCGGCGAGATGAAGCGGGACGGCTAGAGCTGCAGGCTCTTGGTCTCGAGGAACTCCTCGAGACCGAACTTGCCGAGCTCGCGGCCGCTGCCCGACTGCTTGTAGCCACCGAACGGCGCCAGCGGGTTGAAGGCGCCGCCGTTGACCTCGACCTGACCCGTGCGCAGCTGGCGGGCGATGGCCTTGGCCTTCTCCGCGTCACCCGACCACACACCACCGGCGAGGCCGTACATGGTGTCGTTGGCGACGGCGACGGCTTCCTCTTCGCTGTCGACCGGGATGATCGACAGCACGGGGCCGAAGATCTCTTCCTGGGCGATCGTCATGTCGTTGCGCACGTCGGAGAACACGGTCGGGCGCACGAAGAAGCCCTTCTCCAGACCGTCGGGCGCCTCGGCGCCACCGGTGAGGAGCTTGGCGCCCTCCTCGACGCCCTTCTGGATGTAGCCGCGCACGCGCTCGCGCTGGGCCGCCGACACCAGGGGGCCGATGCGGGCGTCGCCGCCCATCGGGTCGCCGGGCGTGTAGGTCTCGGCTGCCTTCACGGCGATGTCTTCCACCTCGGCCAGCTTCGACCGGGGGACGATCATGCGGGTGAGGGCGCTGCACGTCTGGCCCGAGTTGAGGAACGCCTTGCCCACGCCGTCGGTGACGGCCTGCTCGAAGTTGGCGTCCTCGAGAATGATGTTGGGCGACTTGCCGCCGAGCTCGAGCGAGACCTTCTTGACGGTGGCGGCGGCGAGCTCGCTGACGCGGCGGCCGGCGCGGGTGGAGCCGGTGAAGCTGATCATGTCGACGTCGGGGTGCGACGCGATGGCCTCACCGACCACCGGGCCGGTGCCGGTGACAAGGTTGAACACGCCGGCGGGCAGGCCCACCTCGTCGATGATCTCGGCCAGGATGAACGCGTTGAGCGGCGCCACCTCGCTCGGCTTGAGCACGACGGTGCAGCCGGCAGCCAGGGCGGGCGCCACCTTGGCGGCGATCTGGTGCAACGGGTAGTTCCACGGCGTGATGCAGCCGACGACGCCGGCGGGCTCACGCACCACCAGCGAGCTGCCGACCTGTTCCTCGAACGGGAAGCTGTCGAGGATGCCCTGCATGCTGCCGAAGGTCATGGTCGGCAGGCCGGCCTGGATCAGCATCGACAGGTTGAGAGGCATGCCCACTTCCTGGGCCACCACGTTGGCGATGTCCATGGTGCGGGCGGACAGGCCCTCGGTGATGCGCTGGAGGTACTTCCCGCGCTCCTCCACCGACGTCTGCGACCACGACTCGAACGCGGCCTTGGCTGCCTTGGCGGCCTTGTCGACGTCTTCGGCCGTCCCCTCGGGGATCGTGCCCATGACTTCTTCGGTCGTCGAGTTGATGACGTCGATGGTGCCGGTTCCGGTGGACGCCACCCAGGCGCCGTCGATGTACAGCTTGTCCCGGTTCTGCATACAGCCTCCACTTTCCGGTGAATTTCGAAAGGATCTGTGCCGAGGTTATCCCTGAGACAGTTCGTTTGACCTATTGGACTATGGCCCGCCCCTGCCGAACTGAACCGCAGCGGGCGAAACGGTCAGGAGAACCATGCTTCAGGTGGTGCAGTACATACAGGCCCGGATCGGGCTCAACGAGCGGGGCGCCAGCCTGGTCGAGTACGCGCTTTTGGTGGCGCTGATTGCAATGGTGTGCCTGGTGGCCATCACCTATTTCGGTTCGTCGACGGGCCACAACCTCAGCACGTCGGGCAGCAAGATCGTCAACGCCGGCTAGGCAGCTACTTCCTCCCGAAGCCGAACAACTGCTGCGCGACTTTGCGCATCTGGATCTCCTCGGAGCCCTCGGTGATGCGGTACCGGCGGTGGTGCCGGTAGATGTGCTCGAACGGCATGTGCCGGCTGTAGCCCACGCCACCACACGTCTGCATGGCCCGGTCGGCCGCCTCGCACGCCAGCCGGTTGGCGCGGTAGTTGCACATGGCCACCAGGTGGGTGACCTCCATGTGGTGGTGCGTGTCCATGGCCGCCGCGGTTGACCGCACCAGCTGGCGCAGCATGGCCGCTTCGGTGTGCAGCTCGACGAGCGGGAACTGGATGCCCTGGTTCGTCGACAGGCGCTTCCCCCACGTGATGCGGGAGTTGGCGTAGGCGACGGCCTCGTTGATGCAGAACTGCGCCGCGCCCAGTGACGACGCCGCTTGGCGGATGCGGTTCTCGTGCACGAAGTGCTGGGCGAGTTCGAGACCGTGGTCGAGACGCCCGAACAGCGCGTCGCTGCCCACCCGCACGTCGGTCATAGTGACCTCGGCGTGGTCGGTGGGCATGTTGAACGTCCACCAGAAGAAGTCGACGTTGAACCCGTCGGCATCGGTCGGCACGAGGAAGGCGGAGATGCCGACGGGCTCACCGGGGTTGCCCGACGTACGGGCGAACACGATGTCGTGGGTGGCGTGGTGCAGGCCGGAGTTGAAGCGCTTCTTGCCGGTGATCACCCACTCGTCGCCGTCGGGCGTCGCCGTGGTCTCCATGTAGGTGGCGTCGCTGCCGTGGTTGGGCTCGGTGAGGCCGAACGCCAGCCGGCGCGTGCCGTCGAGGAAGCCCGGCATCCAGTCCTTCTTCTGCTGCTCGGTGCCGAAGTCGCGCATCATCAACACAGTCGGGAAGTTGCCCACGATCGAGCTCTCGTTCTGCAGGTCGTTGTGCAGCCCCAGGCCCTTGGTTGCCAGGTGCTCGCGGATGATCGCCATCTCCAGGTTCGAGGCGTTGCGGCCGCCGTACTCCTCGGGCAGCGCCAGCCGCAGCCAGCCCGCGCTGTTCGCCCGCCGGCGCATCTCGCCGAGCAGCTCCTCCCACTCCTTGCGCGGCGTGCCGCCCGCTTCGAAGTCGGTGCGGGCCCACTCCCGGCGATGGTCGAAGAAGCGGATGTTGTCGTTCTCGTTCTCCAGCGGCTTGATCTCGGCCTCGATGAACGCGTCGAGGTCGTCGAGCGTCTGCTGGATGTCGGCGGGGATCTCGAAGTCCATGTACTTGTCTGCTCCTAACGGCCCACGTAGACGGGCGGGCGCTTCTCGAGGAACGAACGCACGCCCTCGCGGTGGTCTTCGGTCTTGAACAGCTCGGTCAGCGACGTCGACACCCAGCGGCCCAGCGACGTCCAGTCGGGGTCGAGGGCCTCGCGCAGGCCCTCTTTGATCTTGCGCACCGCGAGCGGCGGGTTGGCGGCGATGCGCTGCGCCAGCCCGAGGGCGGTCGGCAGCAGTTCGTCGTGCGCGACCACGCGGCTGACGAGACCGATCTCCTTGGCGCGAGCCGCGTCGATCACCTCGCCCGTGAACAGCAGCTCGGCCGCCGTCTCCCGCCCGACGAGGTGGGCCAGCCGGCCGATGCCGGCCACGTCGCTGCACAGGCCGCGCAGCACGAACAGCTCGCCGAACTTCGCCTTCTCCGACGCCACTCGGATGTCGGCCATCACTGCCAGCTCCATACCCCACCCGACGGCCGCGCCGTTGACCGCGGCGACGACCGGCACGTCAGTGGTGAGGAGGGCCTCGGCCGCGGGCGTGATCCGGGGCTCCACCATCACGGGGGCGGCCGTGCGTTCGCCCCCGCCCATCACCGCCCGCACGTCGTCACCCGAGCAGAACGCCGGGTCGGCACCCGTGATCACCAGGCACCGGGCCGTGGTGTCGCGCACGGCCGCCTCGAGCTCGGCGTAGGTCTGGTGGGTGAGGGCGTTGCGCACCTCGGGGCGATTGATGGTGACGACGTCGACCTCGCCGTCTCGCCGGATCTCGATCTCGCTCACGCCGGACATCTTGACGACTCCGGCGCGGCGGCGCCGCCCCATGCCAGACTCGCCGCCGAGGGAACCACGGAATGGTCGAAACGGCGCACGCAACTCTCGTCGACCGCACCGACGAGCTCGCTGACTTGCTCGCGGCCGTGCGCCAGTCGCCGCTGGTGACGATGACGGGCCCGGGCGGCGTTGGCAAGACGTCGCTGGCCTGGGCCGTGGCGTCCGATCGGCAGGGCGGGTCGGGCGAGCGGTCGTGGTGGGTGGAGCTGGCGGCGGCCGACGGCACCGGCATCGCCGACGCCGTCGCCGGGGTCGTCGGAGACACCCACGCCGCGAGCAGCGTGGTGGACGCGCTGAGCGAAGCGCTCGCGGGTTCCCCCGCCCTCCTCGTGCTCGACAACTGCGACCACGTGGTCGAACCGGTGGCGGCGCTGGTCGACGTGCTGCTGTCGCGGTGCCCCGCGCTGCACGTGCTCGCGACCTCGCGGGTACCTCTCGGCCACGCCAGTGAATACGTGTACCCCTTGGCGCCCATGCTTCCGCCGGTCGACGGTGCGGACCTGGCCGCCATCGAAGCCAGCCCGGCCGTCGAGTTGTTCGCCACCCGCGCCCGAGCCGTCAGCCCGTTGTTCCGGCTGACCGCCACCAACGCGGCTGCCGTCGCCGACATCTGCCGTCATCTCGACGGCCTGCCGCTGGCGATCGAGCTGGCCGCCGCCCGCGTGCACACCATCGCGCCCGGCGACATCGCCCAGCACCTCGACGATCGGTTGCAACTGCTGCGCAAGGCCTCCTTCCACCGGTCGGGCCGGCATCTCAGTCTGGCCAAGGCGCTCAGTTGGTCCTACGAGCTGCTGACCGGCGACGAGCAGCGGGCGTTCGACCGTCTCTCGGTCTTCGCCGGGAGCTTCGGCGAGGACGCGGCTGCTGCCATCACCGGCATCGACGACCGCCGCCAGCTGACCGAGCTGTTCCGGGTGCTCGTGGCGCGGTCGATGGTCGCGGTCGACCTCGACATCCCCGAACGGCGCTATCGGGTGCTGGACTCGCTGCGGGAGTTCGGCGAGCGCAACCTGCTGGCCGGCGACGACACCAAGCCTGCGTTCGACGCGCTGCGCACCCACTACCTCGCCTTGGTCGAGCAGGCCGCCGTCGGCCTGCAAGGGCCCGATGAGGCGCGCTGGGTGGGCGTGCTGCAACGCGACTTGCCCAACGTCCGCACCGTGTTCACGCGCGCGGTCAAGACGATCGACGTCGACACGGCGCTGCGACTGGTTGTGGGCCTGTTCGACTTCGCCTTTCACCGCATGCGGCGCGAGGTCGGCACCTGGGCGGAGGAAGCGATCGCCCTGCCCGGCGCCACCGTGCACCACCTCTACGGCAAGGCCGCCGGCGTCGCTGGCTATCTCGCGTGGCAGCGAGGCGCGACCGACGAGGCGTTGGCGTTCACCGAGCGGGCCGTCGCCCACTCCCCCTCCTGGATCGCCTACGACAGCTTGGGCACCATCGAGCTGTTCCGCGGTCGCGTCGACCGGGCGCTGCCCGCGTACTCACGTGCCGCCAGCGTCGCCGCCGCCGACAAGAACGACTTCCTGCGCTCGATCGCCACCGCCCAGCTCGGCTTCGCCCACGTGTTCGCAGGCACCGGCGACGCCGCGCCCTTGACGGCAGACGCTGACGCGGCAGCCCGCGCCATCGGGAACCCGACCGCGGTGGCCTTCGCCAGCTTCACCATCGGCACGGCCCTGTTCGACGGCGACCCGCCCCGTGCGGTGGAGGCGCTGGAGCATGCGGTCGAGCTGGCCGCCGGCGTCGACAACCGCATCACGCTCGGCGCCGCCGCCACGACGCTCGAGGAGCTGCGCGCCAAGCTCGGGATCCGGTCGCTCGCGGAGGACCTCGACGCCGCCTTGTCGCAGGTGGAGAACTGGCTGTCGCTCGGGAACGCGCCCAACGTGTGGCTGACGGTGCGTCGTATCGCCCGCACGTTCGTCGCCCTCGAGCAGTACGAGGCCGCCGCGTTGGCGTTCGGCGCCGAAGCAGCGGCCGAGTCGAAGCTGCCGCTGCGCGTCCGCGAGGGAGACCGGTACTCGGTCGCGATCGCCCGCACGCGTGAGGCGTTGGGCACCGAGGGTTACGCCCATCACGCGGCGCGTGGCGCCTCGTTGTCGCCCGACGCCCTGCTCACCGAGCTCCGCATCGCCGCTGCCGGCTCACAGTCCCAGAGGTAGCGATCTTTGAAGACTTATCGACCTCACAGGTCGATAAGTGCTCACGGAACGCGAAGGTTGGTGGGCGTAACTGGATTTGAACCAGTGACCCCCGCCGTGTGAAGGCGGTGCTCTGCCGGACTGAGCCATACGCCCCGGACCGGGAGAGACTACGCCACGGAAATCACCTTCGGTTACCCGGTCGCGGTGCTCGGGGGCGTGGCGTTGGGGGCGGGGGTGCCGGCGGGGAGGATGAAGATCCGTTGGGCGGTGCGCTTGCCGGTGGACTCGGTGGTGGAGGTCACCACGACGACGCTGCCGTTGGCGAGGTCGCCGACGGCGCCGGCCGTGGTCTTGGTGATGTTGACGCCGGCGGGCAGGGTGATGGTGAGGTTGCCGGCGCGGGTTTGGATGGTCAGCTGATCACCGTTCACCGACACGACGGTGCCCGTGGTGGCGCCGGGGCCGAGCAGACCGCCGAGCGCCCCTCCGCCGCCTGCACCGAAGCGACCAAAGCCGCCGTTGGGACCGGCCGCGCCACCGTTGCCGCCGCCGTTCGCACCACCGTTGGCACCGTTGTTGCAGATGCGCCCGAGGAACGCGCCGCCGCCGAAGCCGCGTCCACCCCCGCCACCATTCGCGCCGCCATTGGCCCCGCCGTTCAGGCCGGCGTTGCCGGGGAGGTTCCCGCCCGGTGCGGGCGTGCCGCACGGCAGCTTGCCCCGCTGCGCGTCGTTGAACGCGGCGAGCAGCGTCTTCGGGCCCTGGTGCACGGTCGAGCGCCCGACGAAGAACGCCACCGCCGCCAACGCGACGACGGCGACACCGAGGCCGACGATCAACCCGGTCGGTCGTTGTGACGGGGGCGGCGGCACGAACGGCGGCTCGGGGGGTCCGCCCGCGCCGTAGGGCGGCACCGGGGGCGCACCGGCCGGCGGCGTCGTGTAGGGCGGGACGGGGGGCGGAGCGGGAGGCGAAGCGGGCGGGACCGAGGGCGGCTCAGCCGGCAGGGTGGGGTCGTTGGGATTGCTCACGGGTGCTCCTTTATTCGTACCGAAGGGCGATGATGGGATCGAGGGCGGCGGCCTGGCGCGCCGGCCACCAGCCGGCGACGATGCCGACCACGGCGGCCGAGCCGAACGC
>JAFATL010000370.1 GCA_019243975.1 Actinomycetota bacterium
CTCGGCATCGCCCGCACGTTCCAGCGCCTCGAGGTGTTCGGCTCGCTGTCCGCACGCGAGAACCTGTTGGTGGCGGCGGAGATCCGCAAGGGGTGGTCGGGCGACAAGACCGACCCCACCCACGTCGTCGAGGAGATCATCGAGCGCGTCGGCATCGGGGCGGTGGCCGACGAACGCGTCGACTCGATGCCGACCGGTCTGGCCCGACTGGTGGAGCTGGGCCGGGCGCTGGCGACGCAGCCCAAGGTGCTGCTGCTCGACGAGCCGGCGTCGGGTCTGGACGACTCGGAGTCGGAGTCGTTCGCCGACTTGTTGGTCGAGCTGGCCGCCGACGGCATGGCCGTGTTGATGGTCGAGCACGACGTGCAGCTCGTCATGCGCGTGTGCAAGCTCGTCCACGTGCTCGACTTCGGCGCCATCATCGCCGTGGGCACACCCGACGAGATCCAGCGCAACGAGAAGGTGCTCGAGGCCTACCTGGGCACGTCGGCCTGATGCCTGCGCCCATCCTCGAACTGGCCAACGTGCGCGCCGCGTACGGCAAGATCGAGGTGCTGCACGGTGTCGACCTGGTCGTGCCCGAGGGCAGCGTGGTCGCGCTGCTCGGTCCCAACGGTGGCGGCAAGACCACCACGTTGAAGGTGGCCAGCGGCCAGATGGCGGCCACGGCCGGATGCGTGCACCTGGCCGGGCGGCACGTCAACGGCGCCACCGCCGACGCGTTGGCGCGCATGGGCGTGTGCACGATCCCCGAGGGGCGCGGCATCTTCCCCAACCTGACCGTGCGCGAGAACCTGCGCATGGTCACGTTCGCGGGCGGCGGCCTGTCCGAGGTGGAGGACGTCGCGTACACGCGCTTCCCGCGCCTGGGCGAACGCCGTCACCAGCTGGCCGGCACCATGTCGGGCGGCGAGCAGCAGATGCTGGCGATGGCCCGCGGGCTGGCCACCGATCCCGCCCTGCTGCTGCTCGACGAGCTGTCGATGGGCCTCGCCCCCCTCATCGTCGAGCAGCTCTACGAGATCGTCGCCCAGATCGCGGCCGAGGGCGTGAGCATCCTGGTGGTCGAGCAGTTCGCCCGCACCGTCCTCGGCGTCGCCGACTACGCGGCGATCATGCTCCACGGCCGCGTCACCAGCGTCGGCCAACCCGCCGACCTCGAAGAGGAGCTCAGCGCCGCCTACCTCGGCGCGTCCCACTGATGCGCGTCCTCGTCACGGGGGGCACGGGGTTCGTGGGGTCGCACACGGTGGCGGCGTTGGTGAAGGCGGGGCATCGGCCCCGGTTGTTGGTGCGGTCGGCGGGCCGGGTGGCGCCGGCGTTGGAGCCGTTGGGCGTGTCGCTCGATCCGCAGGACGACGTGGTGGTGGGGGACGCCACTGACGAGGCCTCGGTGCAAGAGGCGCTGGAGGGGTGTGAGGCCGCCGTTCACGCCGCGTCGGTGGTGTCGCTGCACGTGCGCGACGCCGACCACGTGCTGGAGGTGAACCGGCGCGCCGCCGAGCTGGTGGTGGGAGGTGCGCACGCAGCCGGGCTCGACCCGATCGTGCACGTGTCGAGCTTGTCGGCGATCGTGCCCCAGCCCGAGGGCACGACCGTCACGGGCGACGTACCGATTCCCGACCCGTCGACGCAGGGCCCGTACGGCCGGTCGAAGGCCGCCGCCGAACAGGTCGCGCGCGGCCTCCAAGCGGACGGCGCGCCTGTCGTCACCGTGTATCCCGCCATGGTGATGGGGCCGCACGACCCGCACCTCGGCGAGGGGACCACGGCGTGGCGCAACGTGCTGCGCGGCTTGATGCCGGCCATGCCGCCCGGGGGGTTCCACATCATCGACGTGCGCGACCTGGCCGCCCTCATCGCCGCCATGATCGAGCCGGGCCGCGGCCCCCGCCGCTACCTCACGACCGGCCATCACGTGTCGGCCAGCCACGCGGTGGCCGAGCTGTCGCGCGTGACGGGGCGGTGGCTGCCGGTCGTGCAGGTGCCGGTGGGTCTCGTGCACCTCGGTGGCCGCGTGGCTGACTTCGTGCAGCAGGTGCTGCCCGTGCGCCTGCCCCTTGGCTACGAGGCGATCACCACCCTCACCAGCGACCCCGACTGCGACGACGGCAACACGTGGACCGACCTCGGCGTGCACGCGCGTCCGCTGGACGACACGACGCGCGACCTCATCCGCTGGATGGTCGCCGAGGACCTGTTGTCGCCGGCGCAGGCCGGCAAGGTCGTGGCCGCCGACGGCTAGTTAACAGCCCGTCTCGACGACGAACTGGCCCGCCTTGTTGGTCATCGGCGAGTCGGGGGCGGCCGGGGCGGAACCACCGCCGAGGATCACGCCGCACGTGCCGACGTAGGCGGCGGGCAGCGGGTACGGGCCGATCGGCGAGCCCTGCGGATCGGGGTCCTCGAAGATCGTCGCGCCCGGCTCGACGTAGGTGGTGCCGTCCTTGGCGTACCAGGAGCGCAGCGGCTGGCCGGCACAATCCTTGGGCTTGTCGTCGGGACCGGCGCAGCTCTCGGGGTCCCACTGCTTGCCCTCGTAATTGGCGATGTTGCGGGAACCCTTGCCGTCGCCCTGCCACGCCACCCGCTGCTGTGTCTGCACGTTGGCGCAGATGCCGTCGGCGCAGGCGCCGGTGCCGAAGTCGACCAACGGCACCGGGTGCGTCAGCAGGTACGACGCGTCACCGGCGGCCAGTGCGTTGAGCCACGGCACGACCGAGCCGGGCAGCACGTTGAACTGGATGGCGCCCCCGTCGCTCGGG
The DNA here is from genome assembly GCA_019243975.1 of Actinomycetota bacterium. GTDB lineage: Bacteria > Actinomycetota > Acidimicrobiia > Acidimicrobiales > JAFATL01 > JAFATL01. Next base: position 2,766 of record JAFATL010000370.1, read on the forward strand.
CCCTGGTTGACCTGGTCCGACGAGTCGTGCTCGCCGGTGTCGAGGTTGTCGTCGGCGCCGAAGTAGAGGCGCAGCCCACTGCCGATGTCGCGCGGGTTGGTGATCTTGAAGTCGCGCAGCGACATCGGGTCCGGGCTCTCGCCGTCCGCCGTCTGCTGGAGCCCGAACCACGTGAAGTCGTGCTGGTTCCCGTCGGCGAGACTGATGATGAGG
>JAFATL010000407.1 GCA_019243975.1 Actinomycetota bacterium
CTACAACGTGGTCCTCCCGATCGTGGGCGCCCTGGTGGTGGAGGAGGGGGGCGCCCTCAGCCACGCCGCCATCGTCGCCCGCGAGCTGGGCATCCCCGCCGTCATCGGCGCCGCCCGCGCCGTCCAGCTCGTCCCCGACGGCGCCCACGTCGAGGTCGACCCCGAAGCGGGCCGCGTCCGCGTCCTGTAGGGAGGCTCCCTAGCACTTCGAACACACGTTCGATAGTGTGGCCAGATGGACCTCCGGTGGAGGCTGGCCGAGGAGGACGAGGGCGGCGAGCGCAGTCCTCAGGCCGCGCTGTTTCCCGAGGACGAGCTGGTCGAGCACCACGTCGGGAAGGGCGAGTTCCGCGGCATGGAGTTCCTGCACGTCAACGCCCGCCGCGTCATCAACGAACTCCCCGCGGCATCGAACATGCCGTTCCGCTTCACCATCAACGCGTACCGCGGATGCTCGCATGCGTGCAGCTACTGCATGATCGGCGAGACCCCAATTCTGATGGCCAATGGTCGAACGAAGCGGCTCGCGGACGTCCGCGTCGGCGATCGCATCTATGGCACGGAGCGCCGCGGCAACTACCGGCGATTCGTGCTCACTGAGGTCCTGGACCACTGGTCGGCCGTCAAGACTGCCTATCGCACCACGCTCGAGGATGGGACCGAGCTCGTCACCAGCGGCGACCACAGGTTCCTAAGCAATCGCGGCTGGAAGCATGTGATCGGTTCGGAGCAGGGCCGCGACTGTCGTCCGCACCTCACGCTCAACAACCACCTCCTGGGGACCGGCCAGTTCGCTCATCCTCCGCTCGGGGCTGAGGACTACCGAATGGGCTACCTCTGCGGGATGATCCGAGGCGACGCCACGATTGGCCACTACAGCTACAAGCCGCGGCCGGGCCGAACCATCGATGTCGTTCATCGTTTCCGGCTCGCACTTGTCGACCTCGAGGCCCTGCGCAGGACTCGCGACTACCTCGACATGCTTGGTGTCGCCACCACGCAGTTCGTCTTCGCTCGAGCGGAAGGAACCCACGCCGCGTCCGAGGCCATTCGAACGTCAGCTGCTGCTTCGGTCGCGGCGATCGAGGAGGCCGTCGCGTGGCCGGTCGCACCGACCATCGAGTGGCGCAAAGGTTTCCTTGCCGGCGTCTTCGATGCCGAGGGCAGCTACAGCCGCGGGATACTTCGCTTCTCGAACAAGAACGAGGAGATCCTTCGCTCGATTGGAGAGTCACTCGCTGTTCTGGGCTTCGACTGGGTGCGCGAAGGTCCGCTACCGAACGGATGCTTCGCCATCCGGATTCGCGGCGGGCAGCAGCATCACCTCCGTTTCTTCCTCATGGTGGATCCCGCCATCACCCGGAAGCGCACGCTCGAAGGTCAGGCGATCAAGAACAAGGCGCAGTTGCGTGTGAAGTCCATCGAGCCGCTTGGTGTCGATCTGCCGATGTACGACATCACGACGGGGACCGGCGACTTCATCGCCAATGGCGTGGTGAGCCACAACTGCTTTGCAAGGCCGACGCATGACTACTTGGGGTTGAACGTCGGGGAGGACTTCGAGCGCAAGATCGTGGTGAAGGTGAACGCGGTCGAGCGGGTGCGCGCCGAGTTGCGGTCGAAGAAGTGGCGGGGCGATCCGATTGCGATGGGGACGAACACCGACCCGTATCAGCGCGCCGAGGGGAAGTACCACCTCACGCGCGGGATCATCGAGGCGCTGACCGAGGCCGCCAACCCGTTCTCGATCCTCACCAAGTCGACGTTGATCCTGCGCGACCTCGACCTGCTGAAAGAGGCGGCGCACCGCACGTCGGTACGCACCAGCTTCAGCATCGGCACGCTCGACGAACGGGTGTGGAAGGCCAGTGAGCCGGGCACGCCGCACCCGCGCAAGCGCGTGGAGGCGGTGGCCAAACTGGTCGACGCAGGCATCCCGTGCGGCGTGCTCATCGCTCCGGTGCTGCCCGGCTTGTCGGACAGTTCGGAGCAGGTGGAGGAGGTGGCGCGCGCCTGTCTCGAAGCCGGCGCGTCGTCGATCTCCGCTCTCGTCCTGCATCTGCGCAAGGGCGTGAAGGAGCACTTCATGACATGGCTCAAGCAGGCGTTCCCCGAACTGGCGCCCGAGTACGAGCGGTTGTACGCGAGTCGCGCCTACCTGCCGAAGGCGGACCAGGCGCGCATCACCGGCGTCGTCACCCGCGTGCTCGACGAGATGCGGCCCCGCCAGCGGGTGCGGGTCTACCGCCGCGGCCATACCGGCCACGAGCGCGACGGCGCGTCAGCCCGCGAGGGCAGCCTGCAACCGACGTCGCAGCTCGGGCTGTTCGACTGACTCGACGACGACCGAATCGCACCCCACCCACGTCGCCGCCTCACGTAAGGCAGAAGCTACCGACGCCACCGCGGCCGGCGACTCCAAAGACACGCGCCGGGCCACGAGCGTGGTGCCCTGCCGGGACGGGTCGACCTGGCCGACGATGCGCCCGCCCGCCAGCACGGGCATGGCGTAGTAGCCGAACTGCCGCTTGGCGGCCGGCACGTACGCCTCGAACACGTGGGTGAACCCGAACATGCGCAGGGTGTGGGCCCGGTCCCACACCAACGAGTCGAACGGCGACAGCAACGTGGTGCGGTGGCGACCGCGCAGCTGCCCATCGGCCAGTTCCTGCAACAACACCGGGTCGGCCCACGCCGGTTCAGACCACCCGCGCACGCGCACCGGCACCAACCCGGTGTCTCCCACCGACTCGTCGACCCACGCTTTCTTGAGTCGGTAGTAGTCGGCCAGGTCGGCGCGCGTCGCCACGCCGTAGTGGGTGCCGGCCGCCGCCACCTTCCAGGCGTTGCACTCGGCGTCCGACGGCTGCTTGTCGCGCAGCTCGGCCGGGATTGCCCGTTCGGCCAGGTCGTAAACGCGCTTCCACGCCCGCCGCTCGGTGACCACGACCTCGCCGTGCATGAGCAGGCTCTCCACCGCCGCTTTGATCGCCGACCACTTCCACCACCCGGGCTCGCGCCGGCCACCGCCCAGGTCGGTCGTCGTCACCGGTCCGTCGGCCAAGCGCGCTCGCGCTTGGCGCACGGCCTTGGCGTCGGCGCCGTGGCGCAGCGGGTACTGGGTGCGATAGCGGCGACGGCGTCCCTCGAACCACGGCCAGTCCTCGATCGGGAGGATGCACGCGGCGTGGGCCCAGTACTCGAACGCGCTCGCCGGTCGCGACCAGTAGGCGCGCTCGACGGCAGCCCGCCCGACCGCGCCCAGACGTGCGTAGGCGACGAGCTCGTGCGAACGGGCCAACACCGAGATGGTGTCGAGTTGCACCGCGCCCACGTGGCGCAACACGCCGGGCACGCCGGCGCGCCGGTCGGGCGCGCCGAGCACGCCTTGGGCGCGCAGGAACAGCCGGCGCGCCTCGTCCCGACTGAGCTCCAACATCGGCCGGATCGTAGAGTCCCCGGCCATGAGCGAATTCGACCCGCTGGCCCCGTTCCGCCTCGACGGTCGCACGGCCATCGTCACCGGCGCGTCGAGTGGCCTCGGCGCCCGCTTCGCCCGGGTGTTGGCGGCGGCCGGCGCCGACGTCGTGCTGGCGGCCCGGCGCGCCGACCGCATCGAGGCGTTGGCGAAGGAGCTGGACGGGCTCGCCGTCACGTGCGATGTGTCAGACGATGCGCAGTGCCAGGCCCTCGTCGACGCCACCGTCGACCGCTACGGCAGGGTCGACGTGCTGGTGAACAACGCGGGCATCGGCGTGCCGGTGCCGGCCGAGACCGAGGAGATCGACCACTTCCGCGACACCGTGGCCATCAACCTCACCGCCTCCTACCTCCTCGCCCAGATCGCGGGCCGGCGCATGCTCGAGCAGGGCCGGGGCTCGATCGTCAACGTCGTGTCGATGCTCGGCATGGTGGGCGCCGGGCAGATCCCCTTCCCCAGTTACGCCGCCAGCAAGGGCGGGCTGGTCAACCTCACCCGCGAGCTGGCGTCGGAGTGGGCCCGCCGAGGTGTGCGGGTCAACGCACTGGCGCCCGGGTGGTTCGAGTCGGAGATGACGGCGGAGATGTTCGCCGATGAGCAGAGCATGAACTGGGTGCGCCGCAAGGCGCCGATCGGGCGGGCCGGGGAGCCCCACGAGCTCGACGGGGCGCTCTTGTTCCTGGCCAGCGACGCCTCGTCGTACGTGACCGGGCACATTCTCGCCGTAGATGGTGGCTGGACAGCCGTGTGATTTGGGGATGACGGCCGTTATGTCTCTCGATGGGCCAAACTAGACACGTCTCCCCCCAAAGCCGAGAGGTCGCACTCAATGTCTGACACCGACGCACACGATCCTCTTCTCACCCCCGCTGAAGTCGCCGCCATGTTCCGAGTCAGCCCCAAGACGGTCACCCGCTGGGCCCGCTCAGGAAAGCTGACGGCGCTGCGCACGCTGGGTGGCCACCGCCGCTTCCGCTCCTCGGAGGTGCGGGAGCTGCTCGCCAACGTCGAGATAACCGAAGACTGACCTCCCGGGCGGCTGGGGAACGCCCGATCAGGGGAACGTGATCACGATCTTTCCGAGCTTGCCGCCCGCGGCGAACCGCTCGTAGGCCTGCGCGGCCTCATCCAGCGGGAACCTCGCCGCCACCGGCACCTGGATGTCGCCGGCTTCGAGCAACGGGAGCACTGACCGCTCGACCCGTCGCGCCGCCTCGGCCTTCTGCTCGAGGGGGCGGGCGCGCAGGGTGGAGCCGTGGATGCGCGCCCGTTTGCCCATGAGGGCGAGCAGGTTGACCTCGGCGATGGCGCCGCCGCCGATGCCGATGACGGCGATGCGGCCGCCGGTGTTGAGGGCCTCCAGGTTGCTGGCGATGTTGGGCGCGCCGATGAGCTCGAGCACCACGTCGTAAGGACCGCGCGTCACGAAGTCGTCGTCGGCGACGACCTCGGTCCAGCCGACCACCGACCCGAGCGCTTCCACCGCGTCGCGCAGCTCGGGGTTGCGCACGGTCGCCGTCACCCAGGCGCCGGCGGCCGCGGCCAGCTGAAGGCCGGCGGTCCCGACGCCGCCCGCAGCCCCGTGCACGAGGACGGACTCGCCCATCTGCAGGCCGCACTGGGTGAACAACGCGTCGTGCGCGGTGGTGAAGGCCTCCGGGAAGCCGCCCGCCGCGTCCCAGTCGACGCCGAGCGGGACGGGCATCGCCTCCCGCTCGTGCATGACGGCGAGCTCGGCTTGGGCGCCGCCCCCGACGACCGCCATCACCCGGTCCCCGGCAGTGAACCGGGTGGCGCCCGGACCGGTGGCGATGACCTCGCCGGCCAGCTCCAGGCCGGGGATGTCGGGCGGCCAGCCGGGGGGAGCCGGGTACAGCCCCCGCACCTGCATGAGGTCGCCGGAGTTGAGGCCCGCCGCCTTCACGCCGACGAGCAGTTCGCCCGCACCGGGGACGGGGTCGGGGTGCTCCCGGACCTCGAGATGGCCATCGACGATGGTGGCAGCCCGCATGGTCGGCAAAAGTAGCGAGCATGGGACTTCTCGACGGCAAGGTCGCAGTGGTGACGGGTGGGGCTTCGGGTATCGGCCAGGCGACGGCGCGCCGGTTCGCGGCCGAGGGGGCGTCGGTGGTTGTTGCCGACCGCGCCGCTGACGCGGGCGAGGTGGCGGCCAAGGAGATCGACGGCCGGTTCGTCGCCGGCGACGTGGGTGAGCCGGAAACGTGGGAGGCCATCGTCGCCACCGCCGAGGACGCGTTCGGCGGGCTCGACATCGCTTACCTCAACGCGGGCGTGACCACGGGCGAGGGGAACATCGCCGCCCTCACCGACAAGCAGTACCGCCGCATCATGCGGGCCAACGTCGACGGCGTGGTTTTCGGCGCGCGCGCCGTCATCCCGCCGATCGCGAAGCGCGGTGGCGGCGCCATCGTGGCGACGGCGTCGCTGGCGGGGCTGATCGCGTTCCCGCCCGACCCCATCTACAACATGACCAAGCACGCGGTGGTCGGGTTCATCCGCGGCATCGCGCCGCAGTTGCAGGCGCAGGGCATCACCGCCAACTGCGTGTGTCCTGGCATCGTCGCCACCGGCCTGGTCAACGACGAGGCGCGCACGCGGCTGGAGTCTGCCGGTTTCGTGCTGATCGAGCCGGAGGAGATCGCGGCTGCGGTGCTCGAGTGCGTCACCGGCACGGCCACTGGCCAGGCGGTCGTGTGCCAGGCCGGACGCGACCCGCTCGCGTACGAGTTCCGCGACGTGCCCGGGCCGCGCCAAGGTCAGCAGCGCGACTTCCGCGCCATCGGAATGGATCAGTAGGAGCTACGCCGACGCGACGCGTGCGGCGAGGAACTCGATCGTCCGCTCGCGTTCATCGTCGGCGCCGAACACCGCGCCCACGAAGTCGGTGGCACCGGCCGACTCGACCGACTTGATACCGGCTTCCAGCGCTGCCTCGTCGCCGACGATGGCGACGTCGGCCGGACCGGCCGCGCCCTCCTTGTCGAGCATCGCCCGGTACGACGGCAGCTGGCCGTAGATCGAGAAGACCTGCGCGGCCATCTCGCGCGCGCCGTCGGGGTTGGAGGTGAGGCACACCGGCAGGCCCACGCCGACGCGCGGCGCCGGCTTCCCGGCCTTCTCGGCTGCGGCGATGATCTTGGGGACGATGTGGTTGCCGATCGTGTCGGGGCCGGTCATCCAGGTCACTGTTCCGTCGGCCACGCCACCAGCGAGCTGCAACATGACGGGGGCGAGGGCGGCCAGCAGCACCGGCGGCGCCGTCGTGTTGGTGACGCCGAGCTGGCCCATGGCCTTGAGCGTCTCGCCCTCGTAGGCGATCGCCTCGCCCCGCAGCAGCGGGATCAGGGCGCTGAGGTACTCGCGCATGTGCCGGGCCGGCTTGTCGAACGAGTAGCCCCACATACCCTCGATCACGATCTGGTGCGACAG
>JAFATL010000528.1 GCA_019243975.1 Actinomycetota bacterium
CGGCCAAAAGGGGGCCGAACTGAGTGTTGCGTGGGGGAAAAGTCAGCTGATCAGGTGCACGGGGGCACCCAGGATCGACACGCCCCACGTCGTGCGGTCGGTGACCGTGCTCGAGCCCGTCTGGTACTGGATCTTCCACCAGTTGCCGGTTGAGCTGTTCCAGACCGTGGTGGGCACAGACAGCTGGAGCGTCACGATCCGGTCGCTGTACTTCGACGTGCTCGACACCTTCGGATTGGAGGACGTTCCCCAGGCGACGAGGCCTGTTCCCGACACGTCGAGACCCGACGTGCTCGTTGCCGACCCCGAGCAACCCGACGACGAGCCGCCCGGCGGATTGATGGTGACTGGGGTTCCGCTGTAGGGATCGTCCACCGTGCTGCACTCGGCGGTCCAGGTGAACGGCATTGACGTACCGTCCGGCGCGATCAACTTGATGCTCGACGCACCTTCGCCCGGGTCGAACAGGGTGACCTGCATGATCTTGTTGGCGTACACCGGGTCGATCTGGGCCAGGTAGAAGTTGGCGGTGCTCACGCCCGACTGGTTGGCGTAGACGGAGATGTCGGACACGCCGTGCACCTGCGGGCACGACGCCGAGGCACCGGTTCCAACGGTGGTGCACAGGCTCCAGCTTCCGCTCCCCATCCACGCTCGCAGGCTGAAGCCGTTCGAGCCAAAGCTGCTCGTGAGGTCGGCGCCGGTATTGCCCGTCTTCACCTGCACGTAGTAACGACCGGCCTGGGGCACATTGATCTTGCACAGGTTCAGCCAGGCGTTGGCACTGGCCGAGTCGTTCGACGCAAACGTGGTGTTGTTCGAGCCTGTCGAGCAGGTCGCCAGGCTGTCGGGGTGGCCGTCGAGCGGGGTCGGGTCGATGTCCCAGATGGTGTACGTCGTGCTGATCGACGAGCCGCTGCGGAGCTGGTTGTCGGACGCCGAACCGCTGGGGTGGTAGCCGGCGTCGTACACGCCGATGTTCAGCGGCGATCCCACCGCCGCCGCCGGGACGTCGACGGCGTAGTAGTAGCCGTTGGCGTCATAGCTGTCGTTCTTGGAGTAGCCCGGGCACTGGAAGTTGCCCGAGCTGTACGTCTCGTCGTCGCGGGCGAGGCGAATGTCGCCGTTCTCCCGGCCGGAGCAGTAGCCGCTGACGGCGAGCCAGAGGTTTTCGGCATTCGAACCCGACAGCAGGTTGCCGGATCCGATCACGTTCTTGGGGCTGCCCATCGGGATGCCCAGGTCGTACTTGGCGATCGACGAGCGCGTGATCGACTGCCGGTTGAGAACGATCTTCGAGAAGAACTGCTGGGCAGCGCTGTCGGTGATCGTCACCTTCATCTCGTGGCTGTTCCCGCTGATCTGCGACGGCGTCACGGTGATGTTGCCCCCCGTCGTGAAGCCGTTCTTGGTGGCGGTGTCGTTCGCGACCTGGCTGGCCTTCTGGAAGTCGGGCATCCAGACCACACCGGCGAGGGCCGCCGCGTCGGCGGCGCGCTGGATCTGGTCGGCCCGTGAGTACCAGCCGCCCACGTCGACACTGAGCGCGGCGAAGATGAGGAACACCGTCATCAGCAGCCCGCTCAGGGCGATGATGTAGCCGCCCTCATCATCTCGGCGGCGCACAACGCGGCGTAGCACGCGCATTCCTCCTAGGGCTCCAACCGCATCACGGCGGTGGCGTGGATCTTGGTGATACCGGGGACGAAGCCGGTGATCCGGCTGCGGTGAGCCTCGACCCACACGCCGATGTAGTCCTCGCCGGCCGCCTGGTTGACCTGACGGCTGGTCGGACACCAGAACCGGTCAGGCGCAGTCGATCCGCAGCCAAAGGACGATGACGCGAGGTTCATGCTGGCGGCCGTGTACACGTTGCACGAACCGGAGGAAGCCGTGCCTGAGGCGCACGCGGCCGGCACCGTGCCGGAGCTGGTCGCGTTGAAGATGACGATGCGGTCGATGTTGGCCGTCGGGATGTCGGCCAGACCCGCTTTCACGGCCTGCAGCACGTTGTAGTCGGTCTGCGAGTCGTTCTTGAGGTTGGACCCGGTGCGCGCGCCACTGCGGACGGCGGTTTCCGTGCGCATGCGATCGCGCCACGCCAGCCCGAAGTCGATGGCGCACAGGGCAATCATCATGATCACCGGCAGCAACAGCGCCGCTTCGACCATCACAACGCCGCGCTGCCCCTGCATGCGGCGCTCGCGAGGGGCGCTCACTGGAACTCCTGAGCCTCGATGCGAAGGATTGTGTCGTCGGTGAACGTGTAGCCACTACCGAAGAGTCGAGTGATGTTCTTGTGGAACACCTTGACGTAGACGCCGACGTAGTCGGGGCCGTTGGTGTTGGTCGGGCTGGTCGCCTTGGCGTCGCGGCTGAGCGGGCTCCAGTAGCGGTCGACGGCCGTGCTGCCGCCACCGAACGAGCTCGTGCCCAGGTTGATGCTGGCCGCCGTGTACACGTTGCACGAGCCGACTGCTGTGCTGCCGGCCGCGGATGAGGTCCCCGCCGCGCACGACGAAGGCACGTGGTCGGTCGGACCGCTGGCCCTGTAGACGACGATGTACTGGATCTCCGAACGGGGCATGCCACCGCTCGCCTTCGCTACCGACTGCAGCACGTTGTAGTCGGTGTAGGGATCGTCGCCTTGGGTGGTGGCCGTACGGGCTCCGGAGAGCGCCATGTTCGAGATGCTCAACTTCGAGTGCATCGACCAGCCGAACTCGAGGAGCCCGAACAAGAGCGTGAAGACAACGGGCGTGAGGATCGCGGCCTCGACGACCGCCGTCCCGCGCTCACCCCGACCACGTCGCTTGGCGCGGAAGATCCTCGACACGTGGCTCTGTTCGGCAGCCCGGTGCCCGAGTTGAGAACCTCGGCGTAGCTCGCGCAACAGATGTCGCCGCACCCGGCGGTCCCCCCTTCAGGTAGGTCGAACGAACTACCGGGTCACGGGCCGCGCGGGCTATTCACGGTCGCGGGGTCCGCCGGTACCGTCCCTCCCCATGACCACGCAGAGTGTTCGGCTACGCGCCGACACTCGACGCCCGGGGGAACGTCGTCTCTGCACTATCGACGAAAAGGTGATTCCCCTTGAGCAGAACTTCCCGACGAATCTTCACCACGGTGTGCCTGGTGCTCACAGCACTGGCAATCACCGTGCCCTCCGCGTGGGCGCACCATCCGGTCGTCAGCGGCGAGGTGAAGTGCGCGACTGACGGCACCGCCGTCGTCACCTGGCACCTGACGAACTCCGAGACGGTGTCGGGCACGAACCGCACGATGGTGGTCGACACGGCCATCCTGACGAGCGGCACCCTGACGGGCATCGCGGCCGGCACCAAGGTCGGCCCCCAGACGGCGGCCGGCATTCCGACCGTGAACGGGAGCTCGAGCTACCCGGGGAACCAGACCGGCACGGTGACGTTGACCATCGCCGCGCACTGGATCGAGTCAAACGGCAACCCGACGACCGTGAACGCGACCAACTCGGCCACCGTCACGCTGCCCGGCACGTGCAAGACGCCTTCCGATCCGCACGCCAGCATCGACAACAGCTGCGCTGACGGTGGCGTGAAGGTCGTGCTGTCCAACACCGGACAGACGGCTACCTCGTTCGACGTGTTCAAGAACGGCACGAAGATCGACACCGTGGCCGTCGCCGGCGCCGGGTCGGTCACCAAGATCTACCCAATGGCCGAAGACGAGACCGCGGTGTTCCGGGCGAAGGCCGACAAGTTCGACAGTGGCGACGTCTCGGTGACGCACGACTGCACCAATCCCTCGGCATCCATCGCCAATAGCTGCGCCGATGGTGGCGTGAAGGTTGTCCTTCACAACGGCGGCCAGAACGGCACCTCGTTCGACGTCTTCAAGAACGGCACCAAGATCGACACGGTGGCAGTGGGCGCCGGTGCGACGGTCACGAAGATCTACGCAATGGCCGAGGACGAGACTGCGACCTACAACGCCAAGGCCGACAACTACGACAGCGGCCCGATCGGCGTCACCCATGACTGCACCAAGCCAGGCGCGTCGATCGTCAACAGCTGCGTCGACGGCGGTGTAAGGGTCGTGCTCACGAACGGCGGCGTCAACAGCACCACCTTCGACGTCTTCAAGAACGGCACCAAGATCGACACGGTCACCGTGGCCGCCGGCGGATCGACCACCAAGGTCTACGCCATGACCGAGGACGAGACCGCCAACTACCGAGCCAAGGCCGACAACTACGACAGTGGCGACGTGTCGGTGACCCATGACTGCACGAACCCCGCGGCCGCCATCACCAACAGCTGCTCGGCCGGCGGCGTCGTCTTCAAGCTGACCAACACCGGCCTCCTGCCGGTGTCCTTCGAGCTCACCAAGAACGGCTCACATCTCGACACGGTCAACGTGGCGGCGGCCGGCTCGGCCACCAAGACGTACGCCATGGCCGAGGACGAGACCGCAACGTTCCGGGCCAAGGGCAGCAACTTCGACAGCAAGGACGTCCAGATCACGCACAACTGCACCAACCCGGGCGCCGTCGTCGCCGACAGCTGCTCGGCCGGTGGGGCAGTTGTGAGCCTCACCAACACCGGCGTCTCGCCTGAGTCCTTCGACGTCTACAAGGGCGGCACCAAGATCGACACCGTGCCCGTGGGCGCCAACGCCAGCGTGACCAAGGTGTACACCTTGGCGGAGGACGAGACCGCGACGTTCCGGGTCAAGACAGCCGACGGCTTCGACAGCGGCGACAAGTCACTGACCCACAACTGCACCAACCCCGCCGCAGTCGTCGCCAACAGCTGCACGGCAGGCGGCGCGGTGTTCACGCTGACCAACACCGGTTCGTCGTCGGACTCGTTCGACATCAGCCGGAACGGCACCAAGGTCGACACCGCCCTCGTGGCGGCCGGCGGAACCGTGTCCCGCACCTACGCCATGGCGGAGGACGAGACGGCGGTGTTCCGGGCTACCACGGCCGACGGCTTCGACAGCGGCAACAAGACCATCACGCACAACTGCACGAGCCCCGCAGCCTCCGTCGTGAACAGCTGCTCGGCCGGCGGTGCGGCGTTCACTCTGTCCAACGGCGGTCCCTCCCCGGTGACGTTCGCCGTCACCAAGGACGGCGCAGCCACCGACAGCGTGCTGGTCAACGGATTCGCCACCGTGACGAAGACCTACCCCATGGCCGAGGACGAGAAGGCTTCGTTCGCAGCCACGACGGCGGGCTTCAACACCGGTGCGATCTCGATCACCCACGACTGCCAGCCCACGCAGGTGTTGGGCGTGCAGTTCAACCAGCCCCTGCCCCGCACCGGAACCAACGTGCTCCCCACGTTCCTTCGGGGCCTGGCGCTGCTCCTGCTCGGCTTCGTCCTCGTGAAGCTGGCCAGGACCAAGACCACCTGAGCGCACCCTAGGGCACTCGGGCCTAGGAGGGCCCGGGGACCGTCGGAGTTTGGTCATGCTCCGATGTCTCCCCGGGCTCTTCTGCTTCGTGAGAGATAGGTCCAACGGCCTAAAGGCACGTCGCGAGAACGTCGAGACTCGCGACACGAGAGATTTCATCTGCGGTCGGCGGCGGCACGATCAGCGCGGTGTGGCGCTGGTCGAGTTCGCGTTGGTCTTGCCGTTCCTCGCAATGCTCGTCTTCGGGGCCATCGACCTGGGCCGAGCCTTCGCGCTGCGGAACGAGCTGACCAACGCCGCTCGCGAGGGCGGGCGGTTCGCGCAGTTCTTCCCGCAACAGGTCGAAGACGACTCGAGCTCCGGCAGCGACTGCTACAAGCCGAACAGCATCACGTACGCGGCGACGAATGAGCAGGCGTCGGTGAGCTCGAACTTCACCGTTTCGGTGAGCCGGCTCGACACCAACGCCGTCATCCCAGCCACGACCTGCGTCGATCCGCCCACGATTGTCCCCGGGACGCACATCAAGGTCTCCGTCTCGGCTCCTTTCCGGGTGCTGACGCCGATCGTGTCCAGACTCACGGGCCAGACGATCACGCTCACCCGTTCCGTCGAGGTCGTGGTGCAGGGATGAGACGCGACGAACGCGGTGCCACAGTTGCCGAGGCCGCCTTCGTCGTGCCACTGCTCTTCTTGTTTGTCCTCGCGTTCCTTGACATCGCGCTGTGGATAAACGCCAGCAACGAAGCCTCAGCGGTGGCCCGCGACGGCGCCAGGGCCGGGATCTTGAGCTACCGCCAGGCCGACGTGGCAGGCAGCAGCGACTACCAGGCGATCGTCGCCGCCATCAATCGTCGTTTGGGGGGCTCGCATCCGTACAGCCTCAGCGTGATCTGCATCAACCCGGCGACGCCCAGCCAGATCGCCTGCAGCAGCAACCCGGCATCAGGAACCAACCGGATCCAGGTGAGCATCTCCTGGACCCGCCCGACGTTGAGCCCCCTCACGTCGTACTTCGGCAATACGCACACCGTCTCTGCCCGGTCGGTGATGCAGGTCATCAGCTAGGTCGGAGGTATCCCCATGCGAACGCGCGCGCAGCGAGACGAGTCTGGATTCACCATGACGCTGACGGCGCTGCTCATGGTCTCGCTGCTCGGCGTCACATCGGTGCTCATCGACGGCGGCGCAGGGTTCTCGGCCCGCCGGCAGATGCAGAACGCCGCCGACGCGGCGTCGCTCGCGGGAGCGCGAGCACTCGACCAGGCGCGGTTCTCCGCCGCCGATCCGTCGCTCGTCGACGCAACCGCTCGTTCGGTCGCGCAAAGCAACAAGGCGGATCCCAACCAGGTCACGTGCCAGGTGACCGACGGCAACGGAACGCCTATTGCATCATGCGCCGACACCGGGATCTGGATGCTCAACACGGCTGCCGATGGAGTGCTCGTGACGACGGCCGTGACGGTGCCGAGTACCTTCGCCAAGGCGATCAAAGGCGGTGACCTCACGGCCCGGGCCACCGCGACGGCCGGGATCCGGACAGTGGTCGGCGGCGACGCTCCGTTCATGCTGTGCGCCAACAGCCTCAAAGGTGGCGACTCGCCGTCGATCCTGCTCCAGGACCCCATCACGGGCGGGTGGTACATCAATCCCCTCGCCGTCGGGCACACGTACAACATCCACGGCCCGCAGGTGCCTGACTGCGGTGCGGGGAGCAACTCGTTCAAGGGTTTGGCCAATGGACCATTCGTGCTCCCGCAGTGGATCCCCGACAGCCCAGGCGTACGGGCAGGCCCCAGCACCTCGCAGGTCGCCGGCGACACCGGATGTCACGACACCGTCCTCAACGCGTGCATCTTGCTGGTGCCGCTCTGCGTCGACGGGCAGGGCCAGGGTTCGAGCGTGCAGCTCTACTGCGTCGGCTTCGGCGCTTTCCAGATCAGCCAGACATCCGCCAACAAGCACACCGGCACGCTGCTGCCGGGCGCCATCGCCACGAGCGGCCAAACCAGTGGCAATCCCGGTGCCGACTCCGTGCGGGAGATCAAACTCATCGCGTGACGAGACTCGCAGTCACCAGGCGAACCGCTCCTCGTGCAGGAGTTCGACGGGGTGTCCGGCCTCGAGGAGGACTGCCCGCACCGCTGTGGTCATGCCGTTCGGTCCGCACATGTAGATGTCCCGACCGCGGAGGCCGGGCACGAGACGTTCGAGTGAAGGCCGCGACAAACACGACCGGTCATCACCGACCAAATAGATGACCCGGGCGCCTCGCCGACGGGCGATGGCGTCCAACTCGTCCCGGAACAGCACGTGTTCCGGGCCCGAGGCGCGGTACAGCAGGAGCAGGTCTCGGCCGGGACCGACCGGAAGGGTCTCGAACAAGGCCCGCATCGGCGTGATGCCGACACCTCCTGCGATGAGCAGCACATCGCCGCGTGTTCGGCGGGCACCTGTCATGGCCCCATAGGGGCCCTCGGCCACGACCCACGTCCCCGGTTCCAGATCCTGCAGCAGCGTGCTCCCTCCACCGAGGGCTTTGACCGTCAGTCGCAGCGTGGTGTCGGTGGGCGCGGCAGACAGCGAGAAGGGATGGGCAGTGAGCCACGTGTCGGGGGTCAAGAACCGCCACCGAAAGAACTGGCCGGGTTCGGCTTCAAGCTCAGTCAGGTGCCTGCCGGTGACCTCGATGCTCACGACACCCGGGGCCTCTGTCGCGACTGCCGTGACTTGCAGCCGATGCCGAGCCGCCTGCCGGAGAGGCGCCACCACGCGATAGCGCAGCAGCAGCGCGAAGACATGCATGTACAGCAGCGCCCAACCAACCTGCAGCACACGGCGACCCGCAAGGTCGGGACCGGCCAGCTGGTGGAGGAACGAAAGGGCCACGCCGAGATAGGCGAGGAGGTGGGCCGTGTGCCACTGCTCGTACGTCAGGTGGCGCCGCGCCGCCCGCGCCGAGACGACGCCCACGATCACGATGAGGGCCGTTCCGATGGTGGCAGCGACGAGATGTGGCAGGAGAACCACATGCCAGGCGGCGGTCACCGCGGACTCGCGGCGACTGGCAGCCCACCCGGCGACAGCAGCCCAGGCGTGGACGACGGCCAGCAGCACGACGATGCGCCCACCTTTGGCGTGCCATCGGGCGAGCCTGTCGGCACCCACGCCGCGCTCTACCGAGGGCGCGCGCGCCATCAGACCGAGGAGCACGATGGCGCCGTAACCGACGAGCATCCCGGACACGTGGGCGACCAGCGGGATCCATGGTCGGGGCGCGGGGCCGCGGAGCCAGATGAGGGCCGGCCAAAGGGCCACGACGACCGCCCCCACGGCGAGGCCGGAGCTCAGATCCTCTGGCCGTACCTCCCGCCGCATCATCGTGCGACGCGGCCTCGACGACCGTGCGCAGGATCGCGCACCGCAGTCACCGCAGTCACAGCGCCAGGACGCGTCGGCGTGTCGGCGGTCTTACGGGCGCCCGGTGCGGCCGTCGCTGGTGCGGACGTCACTGGAGCTGTGGCTGCGACGGCCGGGGGCAGGGGCGGCGCTACCGGCGAGGTTGTCGGCGCGCTGGCCGCGAACCAGATGGCGATCGCGGTAGCGATGGTCGTCAGCGCGAAGTTCTGGCGCCGGTGCCGGCGACGACGTGCCGCATCGTCCCGACGAGAGGTCGCGGTGGTCGAAGCAGGCGCCGCCGCCGAGATTGTCACGGTGCTCCTCCAACAGGTCGCGTGTGATCAGGAATCGGCGAGAAGGGCGCGCCGGCCCTTCTCGCCGAACCTGCACTGCTACGCGGCGGGAGCGGTGGTGCTACCCGCCTGGTCGTCGCTGTCGTTGTCGTTGGGACGTCCACCGCCGTGACCGTGGCCCTGGACGACGTTGAACGAGCTGTCGAGGTGCACTTCGACCTGCGAGCCATCCGCCTTGGTGACGGTGACCTCGTAGCCGCCGCCGTTGAAGTCACTGGTGACGGCACCAGCAGTGCCGCTACCGACGCTCTTGACCGCGGCGGCCTGCGCCTTCGTCGCTGCGTCGCCCGTCACCGCCTTCTCCTGGCCCTCGTGGTCGGCGGAACCGTGCGCCGGGAAGTTGGGCTGGGAGGGAGTGCTAGGTGCCGGGGTACTGGCAGCCGGCGCGGTCGTGGTTGACGTCGTCTGTGCGTTGGCTGTGCCGAAGAAGGTGGCGCCGACTGCGCCACCCGTGACGGCCGCCGCGGCGAGTGCGCCGCCGACCACCGCCTTCCGAATTGAGTTCACTGCGAATGTCCTCCTGCTGTGCGATGCCCGAGCCGTTCGGGACGACAGTCAGGATGCGGGGCGCGCCTGGACCCGAGGTGAGATGACCCTTGGAATTCCCTCCGACTCGCGGAGCGGCAATTACTGCGGCTGTTCGGTGGGTTCGGCAGCGGGCGCTTCGGCGGGCGGCTGCTCGTCGCCGTGGCCGCTGTACTCGGCGGCCAGGTCGGCCCACGCCGCCTGTGCCTCCGTCTCGGGCGTGAACTCGCCCGCCGAGTAGTCGGCGGTGCCGATGTAGTTGCCCTCTTCGTCGTAGGCGTGCTCGCCGAAGTGCTCGCGGTACTCGGCCGCCACTTCGCCGCCTTCAGCAGCCTGCTTGATCGACAGGCTGATGCGCCGGCGCTGCAGGTCGATGTCGATGATCTTCACCCACAGCTCCTCGCCCGGCGTGACGACCTGCTCGGGGAGGTCGACGTGGTGGGCGGCCATCTCGGAGATGTGCACGAGACCCTCGATGCCTTCGCCCACCTGCACGAAGGCGCCGAACGGCACCAGCTTGGTGACACGGCCGTAGACGAGCTCGCCCACCTTGTGGGCGGTCGCGAACTCCTGCCACGGGTCCTGCTGGGTGGCCTTGAGCGAGAGGCTGATGCGCTCGCGGTCCATGTCGACCTCGAGCACCTGCACGTCGATCTCGTCGCCGACGTTGACCACCGACGACGGGTGGTCGACGTGCTTCCACGACAGCTCGGACACGTGCACGAGACCGTCCATGCCGCCCAGGTCGACGAACGCACCGAAGTTGACGACCGACGACACGACGCCGCGCCGCACCTCGCCCGGCTTCAGGTTCTGCAGGAAGTCTTCGCGCTGCTCCTTCTGCGTCTCCTCCAGCCACGCCCGGCGCGACAGCACGACGTTGTTGCGGTTCTTGTCGAGCTCGATGATCTTGGCCTGCAGGCTGCGGCCGACATAGGGCTGCAGGTCGCGCACGCGGCGCAACTCGACGAGCGATGCAGGCAGGAACCCGCGCAGGCCGATGTCGAGGATGAGACCACCCTTGACGACCTCGATGACCGGACCCTCGACGACGCCGTCGCCGTCCTTGATCTTCTCGATGTCGCCCCACGCCCGCTCGTACTGGGCCCGCTTCTTGGAGAGGACCAGGCGGCCTTCCTTGTCTTCCTTCTGGAGGACGAGGGCCTCGACCTGGTC
>JAFATL010000710.1 GCA_019243975.1 Actinomycetota bacterium
TACCAGCTCTTCCTCGAGGCCGACTTCGAGCAGCAGTACCGCCTGCTCAAGCTGCTCGACGACTCGACCGACGTACCGGTGCCGCCGATGTACTGGTACGAGACCGACGCCGCCGTGCTGGGCGCGCCGTTCTTCGTGATGGGCAAGGTCGACGGCAAGGCGCCCACCGACAACCCCGCCTACAACCAGGAGGGGTGGCTGTTCGACGCCACGCCCGACCAGCGCGCCACGTTGTGGCACAGCGCCATGGCGTCATTCGCCAAGGTGCACGACCCGACGATCGACGCGAGTTTCCTGGCCAAGCCGCAGCGCGGCGCGACTGGATTCGACCAGCAGCTGAAGTACTGGGAGGAGTCGTTCGAGTGGGCGGCGCAAGGACGCCCGCAGCCGGTCGCGCAAGCGGCGTGGGATTGGATGAACGCCAACCTGCCGACCGAACGGCCGACCGGGCTGTCGTGGGGCGACGCCCGCATCGGCAACATGCTGTTCGACGACAACTTCGAGTGCCGCGCCATCGTCGACTGGGAGATGCTCAGCCTGGGCGGGCCCATGTACGACTTGGGCTGGTGGCTGTTCCTCGACCGCTTCCACAGCGAGGGGTACGGCACGGCCCGCTTGCCGGGGCTCGGTTCCTACGCCGACACCGTTGCGGAGTACGAGTCACTCACTGGCACCAAGACCCACGACCTCGAGTTCTACGAGGTGTACGCCGGGTTCCGGTTCGCCATCGTGATGATCAAGCTCTCGCAGATGTTCACCGCGTACGACATCGAGGGCATGGAGTCGATGGAGACCAACAACCCGGTCACCCAGGTCCTGGCCCGTTTGATCGACGCGCCCCCGCCCACCTAGTTCGGCTCAGGCGTCGGCGAGGTCGGCCTGGGCGTCGGCCTGCTTGCCGCCCCGAATGCCGAAGAGGCGCTTGGCGTAGACGAGGTAGATGAGGATCAGCACGTTCACCACCAGCGCGCCGATGCGGAACACGGTGACGCGCTTGGTCAGCTCGTGGATCTCGAACGGCAGGAAGCCGGCCGTCGCCAGGGCGGTGAGGTACTCGGCCCAGCGGCGCTCCCGCCACAGCCCGACCGCCTCCACGCCTTCCACCACGCAGTAGGCGACGGCGGTCAGGATCAGGATCTTCAACGTGCCCTGGTGCAGGCCGAGGAGCTTGTGCAGCTGTCGCGACAGGAAGTTTTGGCTGCTGGCCGTGCCGCTGTTGTTGACGGCGGCGTCGACTTGGCGCAGCAGGCGGTTGGCCCACGACTTGAGCGGTCCCAGCTTGAGGTCGAGGACAATGAGCCCGATCGCCAGCAGTCCGAACACGAGCGAGTGCAGGGCCCGGTCGACCGAGATGATGCGCAGCACGACGGCGTCGCGAAGCTCGCGGCCCCGGCGCGGCTTGTCGAGCAAGTGCTCGGGAGGCACGACGTCGCTCGTGGGTTCGGCGGGCGGCTCCGCCTGCACCCACGCGTCGCAGCGCAGACAGCGGGCGAAGCGATGCCCGCCCTCCTCGAAGCCCAGGTCGCGGTCGACCGGCCGCAGCCGGGCCACCGTGGCGGCCGGCGCGCAGTGGCCGCGGATGGAACAGACGAACGTCTCGAGGTGCCAGTGCCGCCGGGCCATGTCAGTCGGCGATGCGCAGCCGGTCGGCCTCGACGTCTTCGAACCAGGCGGCCAGGGCGTCCTCCATGCGTGACACCCTTCCCGGTTCCGTGGCCGCCAGATCATGGTTCTCACCCGGGTCGGCATCGATGTCGAACAACTGGGCGGGCGGCGGGTCGGGGAGAGCGCGGTCGGGCTCGGGGTCGGTGAGGATCTCGGTGCGGTTGCCGAAGTTGACCTTGAGGTCGATGTCGAGGGCCAGGTCCATCGGCGACACCGCCATGGCCTCGGCGAGTGCGGGTCGCACCAGCTTCCACTTTCCGTCGCGCATAGCGGCGTTGCCTTCAGGTGCAGGCGTGTAGCGGTTCCACTGCCAGAAGCGGGTGGACGGGAGTTCGGTGGGCGCGCCTTGCAGCAAGGGAAGGACGTCGACGCCGTCGAGCGCGAGATCACTCGGCGGCGCCGCGCCGGCGATGGCGAGGAACGTCGGCA
>JAFATL010000188.1 GCA_019243975.1 Actinomycetota bacterium
GCGGGCAGGGTGACGACGTCGCCCTTGGGCGTGAACACGAACACCTCGTCCTGCTCGAGGTCGAGCTTGAGCGACTCGAGGAACTCGGCCGGGTCGGTGTCCTGCTGCCAGTCGACGATGCGCTGCAGCCAGGCGATGTCGGCCGACGACGCGTTCTCCTTGTAGCCCCAGTGGGCGGCGATGCCGAGCTCGGCGGTGTGGTGCATCTCCTTGGTGCGGATCTGCACCTCGAGCGGCTTGCCCTGCGGCCCCACCACCGTCGTGTGCAACGACTGGTAGAGGTTGAACTTGGGCATGGCGATGTAGTCCTTGAACCGCCCCTGCACGGGTTTCCACGTGGCGTGGATCGACCCCAGTGCCGCGTAGCAGTCGGCGACCCGGTCGACGAGCACCCGGATGCCGACCAGGTCGAAGATCTCGTCGAACTCCTTGCCCTTGACGACCATCTTCTCGTAGATCGAGTAGAGGTGCTTCGGCCGGCCGGTGACGTCGCCGGCGATGCGCAGCTCGGCCAGCCGCTCCCGCACCTGCTCCAGCACCTGGGCCAGGTAGATCTCGCGCTCGGGCGCCCGGGTAGCGACCATCTGCTCGATCTCGGCGTACACCTTGGGGTGCAGCACCGCGAACGCCAGGTCTTCCAGTTGCCACTTGATGTCCTGGATGCCGAGGCGGTGCGCGAGCGGCGAGTAGATGTCGAGCGTCTCCTGCGCGGTGCGCTTCTGCTTCCACGCCGGCATGGCGGCGATGGTGCGCATGTTGTGCAGACGGTCGGCCAGCTTGATGATCAGGACCCGCCAGTCCTTGGCCATCGAAACGAGCATCTTGCGCCACGAGGCGGCCTGCTGGGCCTCCTTCGAGTCGAAATGCAGCCGGTCGAGCTTGGTGACGCCGTCGACGATGGCCGCCACCTCGGGGCCGAAGTCGCGGGAAACGTCGTCGACCTCGATGCCGGTGTCTTCGACCGCGTCGTGCAGGAGGGCTGCGGCCACGGTGACGTCGTCGAGGCCCAGCTCGGCCACGATCGTCGCAACTGCGATCGGGTGGTGGATGTAGGCCTCGCCCGACCGGCGCACCTGGTCGCGGTGGGCGTGTTCGGCGACCTCGTAGGCCTTGGAGATACGAGTGGTGTCGGCCTTCGGATGGCGGGCCCGGAACGCCGTCAGCACCGGGGCCAGGTCGTCAACGGGCGCGGTGGCCTTCCGCCACGGCAGCACCCGGTCGACAGTGGCCAACGGTTCCTCTCAGTCGTAGGTGATCAGGGACAACAGGTCGTAGCCCTTCAGTTGTGAACGACCGGAGAGGAACGCCAATTCCACGATGAACCCCAAACCGGCCACGGTTCCCCCCAGCCGCTCCACCAGCCGGACGGTGGCCGCCGCCGTCCCCCCCGTCGCCAACACGTCGTCGACGATCAGCACCGACTGCCCCGCCCCCACCGCGTCACGGTGCACCTCCAGGGCGTCGGTGCCGTACTCGAGCTCGTACTCCTGTTGCTCGATCTCCCACGGCAGCTTGCCCGCCTTGCGCACGGGGACGAACCCGGCATCGAGCCGGTAGGCGATCGGCGCCGCGATGATGAACCCGCGCGCCTCGACGCCGAACACCTTGTCGACCTTGGTCGACGCGAAGTGTTCGGCGATCGTGTCGACGGCAAACCGGAACGCCCCGACATCGCCCAGCAAGGGCGTGATGTCCTTGAACGACACGCCCGGGCGTGGGAAGTCGGGGATCTCGCGCAGGTACTCCTTCAACCACCCTGCGTCGGCACCCATAGACCAACGCTACTAGGTGGCCGCGCGCTCCCCTAGCGACGCTTCTTCTTGCGAGGCCGGGGCGGTGGGCGACGCGCCTGCGGTCGACCCTTGCCGCCACCACCGCCACCGCCACCGCCACCGCCGGACTGCAGCGAGCCGCCGCCGCCCGGCCGCAACGGGGGTGCCTCGTCGTCGCCGGCCAGCGCGCTGCCCGACATCCCGCCGGCGGCCGCCGCCGCGGGCGTGAGCAGCTGACCGCCCGCCGCCCCGCGTGCGACCAGCCGTTGCCGGATGGTGGCGTAGCGCGGCTCGCGCTCCTTGAACACGGCGAGCAGCGGCGAGGCGATGAAGATCGACGAGTAGGCACCGGTGAGGAGACCGATGAGCAGGGCCAGACCGAAGTCCTGCAGCGTCGTGGCCCCCAGGATGAACGCGCCCACCACCAGCACCGACAGGATCGGCAGGATCGCCACCAGCGAGGTGTTGAGCGACCGCATGAGCACCTGGTTCATCGACAGGTTCACGGTGTCGGCGTACGTCAGGCGGCCGGACGCGGCCAGACCGCGTGTGTTCTCCTCGACCTTGTCGAACACGACGATGGTGTCATAGAGCGAGTAACCGAGGATGGTGAGGAAGGCGATCACGGTCGCCGGCGTCACCTCGAATCGCGACAGCGAATAGATGCCGACGGTCACGAGGATGTCGTGGAGCATGGCGATCAACGCGGCCACGGCCATCTTCCACTCGAACCGGAACGTGATGTACAGGGTGATGGCGATGAGGAAGAAGATGAGCGCCCGCTCCGCCTTCTGACTGATCTCCTTGCCCCACGACGGGCCGACGTCGTTGATGCTGACCTGGCCGACAGACGTGTGGGCGAGCTTGGCCAGCCGGTTGCTCACCTGGGTCTGCTTGGCCCGCTTCTCGGTGACGGTCTTGCCGCCGACATCGCCCTCGACGCGGATGATGTTGCCGCCGACGATCTGGATCTTGGCGTCGCCCAGGCCATAGGGGCGGACCGCGCTGCGGGCGTCCGCCACCGTGACGTGGGGCGCCTTCACCTCCCACGCGGTGCCGCCCTTGAAGTCGATGCCGAAGTTGAGGCCTTGCGCCACCAGCGACACCAACCCGGCGAGGATGACGACGGCCGACAGCACGAACCACCGGTTCTTGCGACCGATGAAGTCGAACGCGGTCTCGCCGTGGTACAGCCGGTACCAGATGCTGTGACTCGTGGTCGTCGTCGTGTCGCTCATCGGGAACCTCCGCCCTGGACCGCCGCCAGACCTCGGGCGACGCCGAAGAAACGGGCCTCGGTGAACAACTGGTTGCGACCGAGGATCGACACCATCGGCCGGGTGAAGAAGTACGCGGTGACGAGGTCGAGCAGCGTCGACAAGCCGAGGAAGAAGGCGAAGCCGCGGACGGGACCGACCGTGAGCCAGTAGAGCAACCCGGCGCCGATCAGCGACGAGATGTCGGCGGCGAGGATCGTGCGGTACGCCCGCGAGAAGCCGCGGTCGACCGACGAGCGAATCGTCTTCCCCGATCTGATCTCGTCCTTCAGTCGCTCGAAGTACACGACGTAGGAGTCGACGGTCACACCGACAGACACGATGATGCCGGTGGCGCCGGCCAGGCTCAGCGCCAGACCACTGTGACTGCCGAGGTACGACACCACCGTCCACAGCAGGGCGCCCGACACGGCCAGGCCCATGACCACCACGATGCCGAGGGCCCGGTAGTACAGGATCATGTAGAGCAGCACGAGGATCAGGCCGATGATGCCGGCGACCACGCCGGCGTGCAGCGAGTCCTTGCCCAGGGTGGCCGACACCTTCTGCACCGTCTGGGGCTCGAGCTGCACGGGCAGGGCGCCGAACTTGAGCACGAGCGCCAGGTCCTTCGCCTCCCGCTGGCCGAAGCCGGCCTGGCCGCCGGTGATCACGGCGTGGCCGTTGAAGTTC
Organism: Actinomycetota bacterium; assembly: GCA_019243975.1. Lineage (GTDB taxonomy): Bacteria > Actinomycetota > Acidimicrobiia > Acidimicrobiales > JAFATL01 > JAFATL01. Next base: position 3,722 of record JAFATL010000188.1, read on the forward strand.
TGCGAGTTGATGGTCGGCGCCGACTTGACGACGCCGTCGAGCACGATCGCCACCCGCTGCTGGTAGTAGCGCTTGGCGATCTGGTCGAAGTCCCGACCGCCCTGGCCCGTGAACGTGACGTCGACCGACCACCCTTCGGCGGCCTGGGGCGGGACGGCGCGGGCAGTGCGCACGGCGCTACCCGTCAGCTCGGACGGGCCGAGCTGGAAGCGTGTCGACACCCGGCCGTTGTCGATCTCGGGTAGCACGACCACCTGTTTGGGATCGTCCTTGTCGCGCGGCGTCGTCTTCACGCTGGCGGGTGTGGGAACAGTCGTCGTGGTGCTGGCGGGCGCCGTGGTCGAGGTCGACCCGGTGGACGACGTGGACGACGACGGACGCGTCGTGGTGGTCGTGTTGGCGCTGGCCTCCGGCGGCAGCTCGGAGATGACCGGGCGGAAGCGGAGCTGCGCGGTCTGGCCCACGATCTGCAGGGCGCGGTCCTGGTCCTTCACGCCGGGCAGCTGCACGACGATGTTGGAGCCCTGCCTGCTCACGTCGGGCTCGGCCACACCCAGGGCGTCAACGCGGTTGCGGATGATCGAGATCGACTGATTGAGCACGTCGGTGCCGACCTTGCGGTTCGGCTTGAGCACGACCGACGCGCCGCCCTGCAGGTCGAGGCCGAGCTGCGGGTGGTTGCCCGCCGCGAAGGTGAGGCCCAGGCCGCCGGCGGCCAGCACCACGATGACGAGCAGGGAGATGAGCGTGACGCGACGGTTCACGAGTGCTCGTCTCCGAGGTCGTGGCCGTCGTCGTCGGGATGGTTCAGGTCGACGATGTCGGGCGGCGCCTCGCTGGACGACCCCAGGGCGGGCTCGCCGTCGTCGGTGACCTTCTGGGCGATGGCGCCCCGCAGGAAGGTGACGTCGACGCCCGGCGCCAGCCGGATGGTGACCCGCTCGTCGTCGACGCTGACGATCTCGCCGATCATGCCGCCGGCCGTGACGACGGAGTCACCCACGGCCAGGGCGGCGATCAGCTCACGCTGCCTGCGGGCGCGCTGCTGCTGGGGGCGCACCATGAGGACGTACATGGCGCCGAAGAGAAGAGCAAAGAAGACGAGTTGGCCTGGCATTCCGGGGGCTCAGAGATGGGGAGGGGGTGAATCGGGCAAGGCACTGTAGCCAATCAGTCGTCCCACACCGCCGACACCTCGGCCCGAAATGGGGACATTTGTCCTCCGGCCACCGCCGCCCGGGCCCTGGCGACCAGATCGAACATCCAGGTCAGGTTGTGCAGGGTGAGCAGCCGAGCCGCGGTCGGCTCCCCCACCTGCAACAGGTGGCGCAGGTAGCCCCGGGAGAACCGTGCGCAGGTGAGACAGGCGCAGGAGGCATCGATCGGCTGGTCGTCGGTGGCGTAGGCGGCCGTGCTCACCCGCAGCCGTCCGGCCCCCGTGAGGGCGGTGCCGTGTCGAGCCAAGCGGGTGGGCCACACGCAGTCGAACATGTCGACGCCGGCCGCCACCGCCTCGACCAGGCCGACGGGATCGCCGACGCCCATGAGATAGCGGGGCGTGTCGGCGGGCAGTTCGGCGATGGCGGCCGCCAGGGCGGGCAACATCTCGGCGCGGGGCTCACCGACCGACAGGCCGCCGATGCCGTAGCCGTCGAACCCGATGTCGACCGTGCGGCGCGCGCTCTCGGCCCGCAGCGCCTCGTCGGTGCCGCCCTGCACGATCCCGAACAGCGCCTGGCCCTCGCGCCGGTGCGCCTGCTTGGCCCTCGCCGCCCACTGCGCCGTCCGCTCGAGGGCGAGCCGTAGCACCTCGGTCGTGGCCGGCAACGACTCGCACACGTCCAGCACCATCTGGATGTCGGCGCCGATCGCCTCTTGCACCTCCACCGCCTTTTCGGGGGTGAGCCGGTGGATCGAGCCGTCATAGACCGACCGGAACGTGACGCCGTCGTCGTCGACCTTGGGCGAAAGCGAGAACACCTGGTACCCGCCCGAGTCGGTGAGCACGTGCCCGTCCCACCCGGCAAAGGCATGGATGCCACCGAGCGACGCGACGACCTCGGCGCCTGGCCGCAGCATGAGGTGGTACGTGTTGGCCAGCATCACTTCGGCCCCGACGTGCGCGACGTCGTCGGACGACAGCGTCTTCACCGTGCCGCGCGTCCCGACCGGCATGAAGCACGGCGTACGGAACGAACCGCGGGCGGTGTGCACGACGCCGGCCCGCGCTGCGCCGTCGGACGCCTCCAGGTCGAACCGCAGGGTCACGCCGCGGCTCGCGAGACAAGCATGCAGTCGCCGAAGGACAGGAACCGGTACCCCTCGGCCAGCGCGATGTCGTACAGCTCGCGCCAGCGGGGCCCGCAGAACGCGGCCAGCAGGACGAGCAAGGTCGAGCGCGGCATGTGGAAGTTGGTCAGCAGCACGTCGACGACCTTGAAGTCGAACCCGGGACGAATGAACAGATCGGTACGACCGGCGTGGGCGCCGCGGGCGGCCGACTCGAGGGCGCGCACGGTCGTGGTGCCGATGGCGATGACGCGCTCCGCCCGCGCGCAGGCGGCCAGCGTTTCGTCGGGGACGATGAAGCGTTCGGAGTGCATGACGTGGTCGTCGAGCGCGCCCTCCACGGGCCGGAACGTGTCGAGGCCCACGGCCAGGTCGACCTTGGCGATGCCGGCTCCCGCGGCCACGCACTTGTCGAGCAGGTCGGCGTCGAGGTGGAGGCCGGCCGTCGGCGCCGCCACCGAACCGGGCCGCGCCGCGTAGACGGTCTGGTAGCGATCGGGGTCCTCCAGGGGCGTGTGGATGTAGGGCGGGAGGGGGACAGCCCCGAGCCGCTCCGCCACGTCGCCGTCGAGGAGGACGACCTCGCGCCGGCCACCCTCGAGGTAGCCGCCGACCTCGACGACCTCCTCGTCGTCGCCGAGCAGGCGGGTGCCCGGCGCCACCCGGCGGCTGGGCCGCACCAGGGCCTCCCACTCGCGGCCGCCCTCGCGGGTGGACTCGAGCAGGAGGACCTCGACGGCACCGCCCGTTGCCTTGCGCAATTGGAGGCGCGCCGGGATCACCCTCGACTCGTTGACGACCAACAGGTCACCCTCCCGTAGCAGCCGGGGCAGGTCGGCGACGACCCGATGGGCGACCGGACCGGTCGCGTCCAGCAGGCGGGCCGAGGTGCGGGGTTCTGCGGGGGTTTGGGCGATTTGTCCATCCGGCAAAACGAAGTGGTAGTCGTCCACGTTGTACGCAACCGTAGGTGCACGGTCGGCGGGTGCTGGTGGCTGCGGCAGGAGCGAGCACGCAGAGCGTCGAACGGATACAGTGACCCGACTTCTCTGGGGGGTGTGGCATGGCTCTTCGGCTCGACGATGTGGACCTGGTGCGCGATAGGGCCCTCGTTGAGCAGTTCCAGGCCGGCGACGTGGCAGGTTTCGAAGACCTCTACCGCCGCTATTACGGACGCCTCTACCGCTTCTGCCTCAAAAGGGTCGGCGATCCGCTCGAGGCCGAAGAGCTCACCCAGGAATCATTCGTTCGTGCGTTCCGCGCCTTGTCGGGCTTTGCGGGCGAGCGCCGCTTCTATCCCTGGCTGAGCGTCATCGCCGCTCGCCTGTGTGTCGACAACCATCGACGCAAGGCCCGCACCGAACCGTCAGCCGACATCGACTTGGGCATGACCGACGGCGGCCAGGAGAAGGTCATCGACGCCGTCGACATCGACCTGCTCAACCAGGCGCTGGCGCGCTTGGGTCCCCGTCATCGAGAAGTGTTGCGGCTGCGGGAGGAAGAGGGTTGGTCGTACCAGCACATCGCGTCGCACTACGGCGTGAGCCTGGGCACGGTCGAAGCGCTGCTGTGGCGTGCCCGCCGCGCCCTCAAGCGTGAGTTCATTGCCGTCGCCGGCCCCGAGGGTGGCGCCGCTGCCGGCGTGCCGTTCATCGGCTGGCTGGTGCGCCGTATGCACAGCCTGCGCATGCGCGTCGGCCAGTGGGCCGATCATGCACTGCCCGCCGTCGCCAACGGCGCCGTGTCGATGGCCGTCGTCGTCGGCTCCAGCGCGGGGCTCACGGCACTCGTGAGTGACGGCCCGAGTGCTGCCACTGCCTCCGGCGCCGAATCAATCGTGCGCGTCGCCAGCAACCAGGTTGCGGTGCCGGCCGATGCCCCGCTCGCCGACAGCTCTGCCGCCACACCGGCTGCGGTGGTGCACACCTCCGCACCCGCGTCGAGTGCCGCTCCCGGATCACTGAACACCCCGAGCGCAGTGCAGCCCTTTGCTCGAGTCAACAATTCGGCAGACGGTCAGCGCGAGATCAACAACTCGGCGATCCAGCTCAACCTCGGCGTCGTGTCCATTGGTGCAAACCCGAGCGTGATGATCCCGCATGCGCTCCAGGCCTTGGAGCAGTCGATCAAGAAATGAAGCGACGTATTGCGATCGTGGGCGTGAGCCTGGCCCTGCTGTTCGGCGTGTCCGCACCGGTCATGGCCAGCACCACGTCCGGCGGTTCACAGCCGGCGCTGTCGGGGTTGTGCATCAACATCCCGGTGCTCAACATCGCGCCCTGCCTGCTCTGAGCTGACTCAGCTGAACAGGCCCGGGTTGGGGTCTGGTGGCGCGTCCAGGTTGAGGTGGCGCCAGGCGGCGGGCGTGGCGATGCGGCCGCGCGGGGTGCGCTGCAGCAGGCCCGCCTGAAGCAGGAACGGCTCGTACACGTCTTCGACGGTCTCGGTCTCTTCGCTCACACTGACGGCGAGCGTCGACAGGCCGACGGGGCCACCTCCGAAGCGGCGGCACACGGCGTCGAGGATGGCGCGGTCGACCTTGTCGAGGCCGAGCTCGTCGACGCCGAACAGCGACAGGCCGTCGCGCGCGGCATCGAGGGTGACGACGCCGTCGGCCCGCACCTCGGCGTAGTCGCGCACACGCTTCAGCAAGCGGTTGGCGATACGGGGCGTGCCACGCGAGCGACTGGCGATCTCGTACGCGCCTTCGGCGTCGAGCTGCACGCCGAGGATGCTGGCGACGCGGGTGATGATCTGCACGAGGTCGTCGACCGGGTAGTGGTCGAGGCGGGCGACGA
>JAFATL010000280.1 GCA_019243975.1 Actinomycetota bacterium
CGCCGGGCCGCCCGCCACCTCGGCCAGGCCCAAGGCGAGTTCGCCGCCGGCCGTCCGCTGCCGCCCTACCGGTGGTTGAGCCGCGACTGGCTGCGTGCCTACCTGTCACAGCGCGACGGCGATCACGCCCTGGTCGACGACGCGGCCGCGTGGACGCGACCGCGGGTCGCGCAGTGGTTGTCGCCGTCGTTGGCAGCGCCTCTGCGCGAGATGCGCGCCGGTCAAGCCGAGTTCCTCGCCGCCCTCGACGAGCTCCCGCGCACGCTGTGCCACCTCGACCTGCATCCCGCCAACCTGTTCGCCGCCAGCGGGGAGACCGTGCTCATCGACTGGTCGTTCGTGGGCATCGGTGCGCTCGGTGAGGACGCCGGCAATCTCGTGCCCGACGCCGTGCTCGACTTCCACGTGCAACCCTCCCAAGTCGACGCCCTGTTCGACGCAGTCCTGCAGGGCTACGTCGAAGGCTTGCAAGACGCCGGATGGCGCGGCTCGTCGGAGCTCGTGCGGCTGGGCATGTCCGCCACCATCGCGGCCAAGTACGCGTGGATCGGGCCCGCCGTGCTGCGCGCCGCCGAGCAGGAAAAGGAGATGCTCAACCGGCGTCCCTTCGACGAGACTCTGCAGTGGTGGGCGCCGACAGTGGAGTTCCTGTTGCGACAGACGTCGCGGGCACGGGACCTCCTGCGTCGGGCCAACGGCTGAGCTGGGAGGCGCTGCCGGATCACGTGCGCGCCGCGGTGGAAGACCACTTGGGCGCGGGCGTGGTTCGCGCCGACACGCAGACGGGCGGCTTCTCTCCTGGCGCGGCGGCGCGGCTGACCGCGTCCGACGGGCGCCGCGCCTTCGTCAAGGCGATCTCGTCGGATCCGAACCCGGAGTCGCCTGAGTTCCATCGCCGGGAGGCGCGCATCGCGTCGCAGCTGCCTGCCGATGCACCCGTACCTCGCCTGTTGTGGACGTTCGACGACGGCGAGTGGGTGGTGCTGCTGTTCGAGGACATCGACGGCACACACCCTGCGATTCCCTGGCGCGACGACGAGTTGGCTCGCGTGCTGACGGCGCTGCACGAGTTGGGCGTCGCCCTGACGCCCTCGCCCATCGATGCGCCTCCAATCGCCAGCGCGCTGGCCCAACTGCTCACGGGTTGGCGCTCGTTCGTCGCCAGCGGCAGCACGCCCGACGGCTGGGCCGGCCGACATCTCCACGACCTCGCCAGTCTCGAGGCGCCGTGGTCCGACGGCGTCGCCGGCACGACGCTGCTGCACACCGACCTGCGCGCCGACAACGTGTTGCTGACGACAGATCGTGTCGTGTTCATCGACTGGCCGTGGGCCGCCATCGGTGCGCCCTGGTTGGACCTGGCCAACATGCTGCCGAGCATCGCCATGCAGGGCGGGCCCGAGCCGTGGACGATCTTCGACGCCCACCCGTCGAGCGCGGACGCCGATCCGGCGGCCGTCACCGCCTACGTCGCCGGTCTCGCCGGCTTCTTCGTGTGGGGCGCCAGCCAGCCGGCGCCGCCGGGCCTGCCGACGTTGCGCGAGTTCCAACGGGCTCAAGGCGAGCACGCAGTCCGGTGGTTACAGCAACGGACGGGATGGGGGTGATCCGCGTCGCCGTCATCGGCGAGCACCACGCCGGCCACGAACCGCAGGACGCCATCGCTCCCGCCCTCCATCACTCGAGCGCGGCGGCGGGCGTGGACTGCGAGGTGGAGTGGGTCGCAACACCCGCGCTCGACGCCGACGCGGGCACCCGCCTGGGCGGGTTCGACGCCGTGTGGTGCGCGCCGGGCAGCCCCTACCTCAGCCTTGACGGGGCCATCGACGGGATTCGGTGGGCCCGCGAACACGACGTGCCGTTCATCGGCACGTGTGCCGGGTTCCAGCACGCGGTGATCGAGTTCGCCCGCAACGTCCTCGGCGTGAAGTCGGCCCAGCATGCGGAGTACGACCCAACCGCGTCCGACTTGTTCATCGACGAGCTGCTGTGCTCGCTGGTGGGCCAGACGATGTCCATCCGGCTCGTCGACGAGGAGCTGCAACGCATCTATGGCGCCGCCGACGCCACCGAGCGCTACTACTGCCGGTTCGGCGTGAACCCCGCGCACCGGCCCGCGTTGGAGGGAGCCGGCCTGCTGACGGCGGGCGTCGACGCCAGGGACGGCGACGTCCGGATCGTGCGGGTTGCCTCGCACCCGTTCTTCCTCGCCACCCTCTTCGTGCCGCAGACGTCGTCGACGCTCGAGCGGCCGCACCCGCTCATCAGCGCGTTCGTGCAGGCGGCGCTCAAGTCGAGGGCGGCGACAGGACGATGAAGAGGGTGTGGAGACTTCGGCCTACGAGGTCCGCATCGCTCTGGCGGCGCTGATCGACGAGCTGTCGGTGCTGCCCACGCTCGAGCCGAAGTCGCCTGAGTTCGCCGAGACGCTCGAGCTCGCCCTGCGCCAGGCCCGCCAGCTGGGCCACGCCGTCGACAACCTGCTGACCGCGGCCGCCAACCGGCCGACCCGCAGCCGCTTCGGCTGACCGCCGCGTCAGGGCAGGGTGAGCAACAGCCCGACCGCCGCGGCGCAAAAGCTGAGCGCCAGATTGGCGACGGTGAACACGACCGCGTCGCGCCGGCTGTCGTCGCCCGCCAGCCGCACCGTCTCCCACGCGGCGGTGCTCCACGTCGTGAGGCCGCCGCAGAAGCCGGTGCCGACGATCGTCTTGGCCTTCACGGTCCCTGCGTGGCCGATGGCCAGACCGGCCAGCACACCGAGGATGAACGAACCGATGACGTTCACGACGAGCGTGCCGATGGGCAGCACCGTTCGCGTGCGACCTCGCACCCACGTGTCCACCAGGTAGCGGGCCACGGCGCCGACCGCGCCGGCACCCCCTACCGCGACGGCGAGGCCCACCGGCCGATCACCACCCCGAGCCACGCCACCGCGATGCCGATGAGGACGGTGGCGGCGGTGTACGCGAATGCGTTGGCGAGGCGGTGACCGCGCACCAGCAGATCGGCCTCCACCGCGAACGTCGACATGGTCGTCCACGCCCCCAGCACGCCCACGCAGAAGAACGGTCGGAACAGATGGTTGTGGCGGCCCCGTCGCACCAACATCGTGAGCACCAGCCCGAGCAAGAACGCGCCGGACGTGTTGATGGTGAACGTGGCCCACGGCACGTGCCCAGCCGGCGTGGGCCACGCGAGGCCGAGCTCGTACCGCCCCCACGCCCCGATGAACCCGCCCGCCCCCACCAGCGCGACCACCGTCGCCGAGGTGCCGGCGGTGTCGGCCGGCAGGTCGGGGTCGATCGGAAGCGACGGGGCGTCGCTCACGAACCGAACTGGCGCCAGTACGGACGGTCGAGCCGCCGCTTCTGCACGAGGATGAAGACGACTCCCCACGGGTCGCGGAACCAGGTGGTGCGCACACCCGCAACGTCCGCCGGCTCGCCGGTGAGGAACTCCACGCCCTTGGCCTCGAGGTCGCGCCGAGTCTCGGCCACGTCGTCGCAGATGAGCCCCACGTGGGTGAGGCCGTGGTCGGTGATGGCTTGGCGTTCGCGTGCGGCTCCCGCGCCCTCGACCTCGGGGTACTCGATCACCTCCAGGACGTGGTCGCCGTCGCCGAACCCGATGATGGCGGCCACCAGCACCACCGCCGGGCCCGGCACGAGTTCGCCCATGTCGCGGGTGATGGCGTCACCCTCGATGCGGTACGGCGGCGAGAGGACGCGGAGTCCGAGCACGTCGCGGTACCAGGCCACGGCCGCCTCGATGTCGGGCACGCACACCGCGGTGTGCGCGAGACCGGTGATCACATCTCGACTCTAGGTGGCCAAACGGGCGAAACGAACCCACCTTTTTACCCATCCGGGCCGCAAGTAAACGTCTCGTTTTCGGGGCATTGTTTCGTCACAATTCGGCCTGCCTGACCTTGGAGGTTGCAGACGATGAAGCTGGTCAAGTTCGCGGTTGGCGCCCTGCTGTGCGCGCCCATGGCATTGGTGCCGGCGGCGCTGAGCGCGCCGAGTGCGGCCAGCGCCCCGACGTGGGCGCCGGCGGCCACCGCGGCCATCCACCCGGGTGTGCAGATGTTCACCAACGGGTCGCAGTGCACGGCCAACTTCATCTACACCGACGCCAGCGGCACCTACATCGGCCAGGCCGCCCACTGCTCGGGCACCGGCGGCAACACCGCGACCAACGGCTGCACGTCGGGCACGCTGCCGGTCGGCACCCCGGTCGAGGTCACCGGCGCGACCAAGCCGGGCGTGATGGTCTACAACTCGTGGGCGACGATGCAGTCGCTGCACGAGGCCGACGCCAACACGTGCCAGTACAACGACCTGGCGCTGGTGAAGCTCGATCCGGTCGACGTGCTCAACACCAACCCGTCGGTGCCGTCGTGGGGCGGTCCCGTCGGCCTCAACACGACGGGCCTCAGCTTCGGCGACTCGATCTACAGCTACGGCAACTCCGAGCTGCGCTTCGGCATCACCGCCCTGAGCCCCAAGTCGGGCGTGAGCACGGGTGACGACGGCGACGGTTGGAGCCACGGCACCAACTTCACCAACCCCGGCGTCCCCGGCGACTCGGGCAGCGGCCTCCTCGACAGCAATGGCAATGCCACCGGCATCCTGTCGACCCTCGGCATCAGCTCGTCGGGCTCGACCAACAACTGGGGTGACCTCAGCCGTGAGCTGAACTACCTGCACACGCACACGTCGTTCACGGGCGTGCAGCTGGTGCCGGGCACGCAGCCGTTCTCGGCCGGTGGCGGGGGCGGGCTGGGCACCCTCCTCAGCACCAGCGGCTTGCTGGGCGGCCTGCGCGGCCTGTTCGGCTAGTCAGTCCTCCGGCCACATCCCGTACGCGTAGGTCGGGCGCAATCGCGCCATGAGGCGCTTGTCTTTGACCATGGCGCGGCGGTAGTCGTCCCAGTCGGGGTGCTCGCCCTGCACGGCGCGGTAGTACTCGACCAGCTCGTCGACCGTCGCGTCGTCGGGCTGCGCCGCGACCGGCGTCAGCTCCACGTCGCCGTCGACGACGAGGTACGCCCAAAAGTCCTCGCGGCCGATGTAGAGCGACGCGTGCGGGTTGCGGCGCAGGTTCTTCGTCTTGGCCCGGTCATCGGTGATCGAGATGCGCACGATGCCGTCGTCACCCAGGTGGTAGGCGATGTTCGACAGCTGCGGCCGCCCGTCCCGGCGCTGCGTGACCAGCACCCCCCGCCGGTTCTCCCTCACCACTTCGAGCGCACGTTCCAGTTCCATACCGGGCTCAACCCCCAGTTCCACGCACCTGTTCCGGGCGCTTCGCTCAGGTTGAAGCGGTGGCGGCTCGCACCATGGTGCGGGTGTGCCCGTGCTGGCCGACCACCACGAAGCCAAGCGACGCGTAGAGGTGCCGGGCAGGATTCTTCTCCGCGACGCTGAGGCTCAGGGCGCCGTACCCCTGCGCAACGCTGGCCTCCACGAGGTCGGTCAGCAGCCGCCGGCCGATCCCCTCGTGTCGACGGGGAGCGATGACGGCGATCGACAGTTCGGGCACGTCCTCGCCGACGAAGCC
>JAFATL010000348.1 GCA_019243975.1 Actinomycetota bacterium
TCTCGGGGTCGTCGTCGATGTCGTCGGTGCGGGCCAAACCGGCGAGTTGGGCGACGACGTCGGTGCCCTCGTCGTGGCTCAGCAGACGCAACGCCTCGACGAATGGCTGGTACGGCATCAGCGCTTCTTCGTCGCTGCGCCCGTAGAGCACGGTGGCGCCTTGGTCGTGGGCGACCTGCGCCAGCGCCGCGCACAGGCGGGTCTTCCCGATGCCGGGCTCACCCGCGAGCATCACCAACCGAGTGGCACCGGCGCGCGCCTCGTCCCAGCGTCGGGCCAGCCGGCCCAGCTCGACGGTGCGATCGGCGAGCGGTGTGCTCGTCGCGATGGCCAGCGCGGGCGGCAGCACCGACCCCGACGCCGGCGCCTCCCACGTGACGGTCCACGCGGCGCGCCCGGCGCCGTCACCCGACTGGAACGGACCGAAGCGGAAGCTGCCCCGCGTGCCGACCAGGCCCCGCACCAAGTCGGACGCCACGATCTCTCCGGGCCCGGCCCGGCTGCAGAGCCGGCGCACGGCGAGGACGCCGGTGGAGAACACGTCGGCCTCCTCTGCCACCGGGTCGCCCACGTGCAGGGCCACGCGGGGCGCAACAGGGGTTGCGCCGGGCCGGCGGTTGTGGGCGGCGGCCGCGCGCTGCAAGGCGCTCGCACTGCGCAGGGCCTCGACGGGGGAGGCGAAGCACACCAGGACGCCGTCGCCCAGGTTGCGCACACTCTCGGGCGCGGCATCGGCCACGGCCTCGCCGATGAGGCGGAAGTGGGTGCGCAGCCCGTCCTCCAGCCTGAGGTCCGACAACGCCCCCGTGGCGGCGAGGTCGCTGAACAGCAGCGTCGCCAGACCCTTTTCCGCCTTTTCCGCCATGCCCCTCACATCTCCCCAGCGGGCTGCTGCAAGCCAACTGTCAGCGATTCGTCGCAGCCCTCGTTCAGAGTGCCACCTATGAGCGTTCTCGTCGCATTGGGCTGGTGGTTCGGGGTGTCGCTGGCAGCGGGCGTGGTGCTGGGCCGGCTGCTCGAGCAGGTGGCGAGGACGACGACGATGGCGCCCGCGCCGATGGCCGTGGCTGCGACGGAGGGCGAAATGGTGGAGTTCACAGTGTCCCCAGGCGTTCGCTGACGTCCTGCAGGCGGCGGTGCAGCCGGTCGCGGCGGGCCAGGCTCGTGCGCCGGAACAGCGTGAGGTGCACGAGAGGGTGCTGGAAGCGGTAGCGGGCGAAGGCGCCGCTGATCTCGCTGATGAGCCGCGCCGCCACGCCCTCCTCGACCGCCTCCAGGACCGCGCCCGGGGCGCAGTCACTCACCTGCTCGACGACGTCGAGATCGAAGTCGTGGCCCACGACCGACGCCAAGGTGAGGATGCGGTTGGTCTCGGGTGAGAGGCGCTGCAGGCGACGCTCGATGATCTCCTGCACTCCGGCGGGAAGGGTGTCGATGCCGCCGATGGTGTCGATGCCGTCGGCCTGCCAGCCGTCGCTCCCGATGACGACGGTGCCCGACCCGACCAGATGGCGCAGCATCTCCCGCACGAGCGTGGGGTTGCCGCCGCTCATGGCGTGCAGCCGGGCCGCCAGCGCGGCGCCCATGTCGTCGAGCGGCCGAGCGCCGAGATCGCACACGAGCTCTTCGACATCGGCCGCACCGAGGCCGCCGAGGGCGACGGTCGTGAGCCTGCCGCTGCCGTGCACGTCCGCTGCCACCGCGTGCAGCGGGTGGCGCAGGTCGATCTCCACGTCGCGGTAGACACCGACGACGAACACCGGGGTGTCGTCCGCGTGCCGGCCCAGGTGGCGCAGGACCCGCAGCGTCGCCGGGTCGGCCCAGTGCAGATCGTCGAGCACGAGCAGCACCGGCGCGTCGGTTGCCAGCTGGGCGAGGGCGTGATCGACCTCGTCGAACAACCGGGCGCGGGACCGCTCGCCGTCGGCAAGCCACTCGCCGGGCGCGCTGCCCATCACCGGCCGCATGGCTTGCACGAACGGTTGGGCCGTGAACTCGAGGCCTTCGTCGCACCGGCCGTACAGGACGGTCCCGCCGTCGTCGTAGACGAGCCGCGCCAGCTCGGCGACGACGCGCGTCTTGCCGATCCCGGGTTCGCCGGTCACGAACGCGAAGGCGCGCTGCCCGTCCTCGATCGACGCCCAGGCGGCGTGGAGCCGGCGCAGTTCGTCGACGCGGCCCGCCAGTTGCGTGGCCGGGGGTGCGATGGCGTCGCGCAGTTCCTCGGGCAGCGGCAGACGGTGCTGCCGGTTCGACTCCCACACGATGTCGACGGCCTCGACGGGCTGCGCCACGCCCCGGCACGGAATGCCGCCGGCCGGCTTGCACACCACGCCGGCGCGGCCCGCGACCAACGCCTCGACCAGCGTCGACGCGAGGATCTGCCCGCCCGAGGCCGCCGCGCACAAGCGGGCCGCGGTGACAACCGGCGTACCGAAGTAGTCGCCGCCCTCCTCGATGGGGTCGCCCACGTGCATGCCCACCCGCACCGAGAGCTCGGGGCCGTGTGGGCCCACCTGGCGGTTGTGCCGGGCGATGGCCTGCTGCATCTCGACGGCGGCGGCGACGCCGCTGACGGCCGAGCTGAAGACGACCATCAGGCCGTCGCCCAGGTTCTTCACCTCGCGGCCGCCGTGGGCGGCGAGGGCTTCGCGCAAGAGGCCGAAGTACGTCCGCCGCACGCGCTCGGCCTCGTCATCACCCAGGCGCTCCAAGAGGCTGGTCGAGGCCACCGTGTCGGTGAACAAGATCGTGACGATGCCCCCGCGCCGTTCCTCGGTCGTGCCGGCGCCTTCGCCCGCAGCTTCCCCACCATCGTCTGCAACCGGCCGATCGCCACCAGAACCGGAACGCGGAGCCGCGGGTTTCCACGCCAACTCCGGAGCGTTCGCGCGCACCGCGTCCACCAGTCGGGCCAGCGCCGGGCCCGGTTCGAGGCCCAACTCGTCGCCCAGGCGGGTGCGCACGCGATCGAACGCGTGCAGCGCCTCACTCGACCGGTCGCAGCGGTGCAGGGCGACCAGGAGGTGCCCCCACAGGCGCTCGCGCAGCGGGTGGGTGCGGGTGAGCAGGTCGAGCTCGCCCACCAGCGACTGGTGGCGGCCGCACGCCAGGTCGGCCTCGATGCGGTCCTCGAGGGCGCCGAGCCGCGCCTCCTCGAGGCGAGCGGCCTCGCCCGCCAGCGTCGTGGTGACGAGCACGTCGCACAGCGCGGGTGCCCGCCACAGGGCGAGGGCGGCGGCCAGCCGTTCGGCCGCGACGTCGACGTTGCCGTTGATGAGCGCCGCCCGACCCTCGGCGGCCCATGCCTCGAACCGGGCGGCGTCGAGCTCGTCGGGGCCCACCACGGCGGCGTAGCCGGGTGCCCGCGTCACGATGCGCTCGCCGGCCGGCCCCATGGCCCGCCGCAGCCGGGAGATCCGCGACTGCACGGCGCCGGCGGCCCGGGCGGGCGGCGCGCCGTCCCACAGCTCGTCGGCCAGCATGTCCACCGGCACGATGCGGTTGGCCTGTACGAGCAGCGTCGCCAGCAGCGCCCGGTCGCCGCGCCCGCCGAGAGGCAGGGCAGCTCCGTCGTCGCCCACGCCAGCCAGCGGTCCGAGGATGCGGAACTCCACGGACGTAAGGAGACAGCGCGCCCCTTACACCCGGCTTAAGGCTCGTTTGGTGGTTTTGTAACAAGCCGTCTTCTACAGTGCGCGGCGGTGGAGGGGGCACGGCAACAGAAGAGCGTCGTGCTCATCCTGGCCCGGGAACTGGCCGCCAACGTGGCCACGCCGATCTTCCTCATCGACAAGGACGGCAAGCTCGTCTTCTACAACGAGCCGGCCGAGGCGATCGTGGGCCAGCCGTTCGCCCAGGTGGGCGAGATGCCGGTCGCCGACTGGGGCGCGTCGATGCAGCCGGAGGACGCCGAGGGCAACAAGTTGTCGCGCCGGGCGATCCCACCGGGCGTGGCGTTCCTCGAGCAGCGGGCCGCCCACCAGGAGATTTTCATCACCGGCGCCGACGGCGTGCGCCGGGGGATCGAGATCACCGCGTTCCCGCTGTTCGCCAAGGCCGACGAGTTCGCCGGCGCCATCTGCATCTTCTGGGAGCGGGGCGCCCGCGAATCGAGCGCGGAGGCGACGGGGTGAGGGCCCGCATCTGGGGGTGTCGTGGGTCACTCGCCGCCCCCGGTCCCGAGACCGTGCGTTACGGCGGCAACACGTCGTGTGTGGAGGTGCGCCTCGACGACGGGACGGCCATCGTGCTGGACGCCGGCACGGGTATCCGTCCCCTGGGCCTGCAACTGGACCGGGAGCAGGTCAAGGTCGTGCACCTGCTGCTCAGCCACCTGCACATGGACCACCTGCAGGGCCTGGGCTTCTTCCGGCCGATCTACGACGCGGGCGTCGAGCTGCACGTGTGGGGGCCGCCGTCGACGGTGCAGTCACTGGAGGACCGCATCGGCGCCTACCTGTCGCCGCCCCTCTTCCCGGTCAGCCTGTCGGAGATCCCGTCGAAGCTGTTCTTTCACGACGCCCCCGACGCGCCGTGGCAGATCGGCTCGGCGTCCGTGCTGGCGGTGACGGTGGCCCACCAGGGACCGACGCTCGGCTACCGCATCGAGGAGGGCGGCCGGTCGCTGGCCTACATCCCCGACCACGAGCCCTCGATCGGCGTCGACCTGCGGTCATTGGGCGAAGACTGGCTCTCCGGCCACGCCGTGGCCCGGGAGGCCGACGTTCTCATCCACGACGCCCAGTACTCCGAGGAGGAGTATCCCCTCCACGTGGGTTGGGGGCACTCGAGCATCGAGCACGTGGTGACGTTCGCCCAGCTGGCGAAGGTCAAACGGCTCCTGCTGTTCCACCACGACCCGCACCACAGCGACGAGGAGCTCGACGCCTTGTGCGTGCGGGCCCGGGAGCTGTGGCCGGATTGTGGGGACCGGCTGGCGGTGGGCGCCGAGGGAATGGAGATCGTCCTCTCGGCCCTGCCTTCGGAACCATCCTTAATCGATCGTTAAGCGCCTTTCTGCATGGTGGCCCCACTACTCGCCCGGCGGGGCAAGCCACAGGAGGAAGGCATGGGCCAGGTCACGGCCACGAGGAAGGACGCGTTGCGGTCGATCCCGCTGTTCGCTGCATGCTCCGACCGGGAGTTGGCGGAGGTCGACCGGCTGGTCGACGAGGTCCAAGCCACCGAAGGCGACATCCTGATCCGCGAGGGGCGGTACGGGCAGGAGTCGTTCGTCATCCTCGAGGGCGAGGCAGGCGTGACCAAGCGGGGCGAGTTCCTCAACCGCCTCCAGCCCGGCGACTTCTTCGGCGAACTGTCGGCACTCGACCACAAGGCCCGCTCGGCCACGGTCACCGCCCTCACCCCGATGCGCCTGCTCGTCGTCCACGCCCGCAACCTGCTGACCGTCCTCGAACAAGGTTCGGCGGCGGCGACGATGCTGCGCACCATGGCCCAACGCCTCCGCGAGGCCGACACCGCCCCACCCCGCCGCGTCTTCCGCTGAGCGGCGGCCGGCACGACTCGGTAGCACAGCGGTACTCATTGCGAATTGAGTCGAGGGGCCCATCGAGTTGGGGGCCGGAGTAGTCCGATACAACCGACGTGGCAAAGAGGCACGAGTTCCGACCGGGTCACCCGATCATGTTCTGGGGGTTCGTGCTGGTGTTCATCTACGCCAGCTTGTCGGCGTCGCGTGCAGCGGTGAACCACGACGCGTGCCGGACAGTCGGGGACGGCAGCAAGCATTGGCGGGTCTACCCACCCGAATGGGTGTGTGGGCACGGGGGGATCGAGATCACCCGACCCAACTAGCCCTGCGCCGGCTGGAAAGCTGGCGGGGTGAGTACGGCGGCCAAGGTGATCGGCGCGGCCTGCGCCGTGGTGCTGGTGATGGGCGCAGCGGCGGCAGCCCTGCACCGGTCACCGGCGCCGCCGGGACGCGTCGCCGCGCCGGTGGCCCAGCCCGGTCGCACCGTGCCGCCCAGCCCGGCGGTGATCACGACGCCGACGACGGTGGCGCCCGTCGGTCCCGTCATGCCCACGGGGTGCCCGCCGCCCCCGCGCCCGCCGCAGCCACCGCAGAACCTCTGGCACCCGCCCGTGCTCGTTCCCGAAGCCGCCCTGCCCGCGCCGCCGGCGGCCCCACCGCGGGTCGACGACATGGACGCGGTGATCGGCAAGGGCGTGTGGACCTGGAAGGTGAAGGCGACCGAAGGCGGCGACGCCGACGCCATCGTGCAGCGGGCGAAGCGCACGGGCCTGCGCCAACTGTGGGTGCGCGTCGGCGATTCGCAGGACGGCTTCTACGCCGCCGACTTCCTGTCGAAGCTGCTACCCGCCGCCCACCGGGCGCGCCTGTCGGTGATCGGTTGGGGCTACCCCTACCTGTACGACCCCGAAGGCGACGCCCGCTGGTCGCGCGACGCCCTCGACTGGCGCGCCTCCACCGGCGACCAGCTCGATGGTTTCAGCGCCGACATCGAGTCAGCGGCCGAAGGCACGACGGTCTCGGCGCGACGCGTCACCGTGTACCTCGGCGAGCTGGCGCCGGCCAAGGCCGGGCGACCGCTCATTGCGACGGTGTTCACGCCGACGGACCGCCGCATGGCGACGTACCCCTACGCGGCGATGGCGCCCTACGTCGACGTGTTCGCGCCGATGGTCTACTGGGGCTGCGTGGAACCGGGCGCCGCCGCCACCCAGGCGCTGCAGCGCCTGAGCGCGCTGGCGCCGGTGCACGTCATCGGCCAGGCCTACGACATGGGCCCGGAGGGCGGTCGGGTGGGCTCGCCGTCGGCGGCCGAGGTGACGCGCTTCCTCGACGTGGCGCAACGGGCCGGTGCCACCGGTGCGTCGTTCTGGGACTGGCAGGAGATGACCCAACCGCAGTGGGACGCACTGTCGGGTTTCGACTGGCCGGGGCCGCGGGTGTCCGCCCGTGTGCGCTGACGCGCCCGTAGCGTGATGGGGTTGTGGCCATCGACGTGGGGCCGCCCCCTCGCCTAGCGGCGGCGCTGAACGGCTCGGTCGATGAGACCGAGGCCGCCCTCGCGCTGCGCGGCCTCGATGAGCTCGCCCGCGAGCTGTGGGCCGACGCGCAAGTCGTGGTCGCGCCGGCGCCCGTGCCGCCTCGCGTACGAAGGCCGGGGCGGTGGCGCAACCTGGCTCTGGTTCCGGCCGTGCTGGCCGCGATGGTGGGGATCGGCACCCTGCGCGTGTCGCCGGGGGCCCACGTGTTCGTCAACGGCCGGCGGGTGCGGCTGGGGAGCGACACCACCTTGCGCACGGTGCTGCGCGCCGCCGACGTGCGCCCGCACAACGGCGAGCTCAAGTCGGCGGGGACGAAGCGGGTGCTCAACCGCCAGGCCGACCCGGCGAGCGTCTTCCTCGACGGAGTGGCCTCCGCCCTCGGCGCGCACGTGCAATCCGGGGAGCACATCCGCGTGATCAACGGGCACGACTCGGTCGAGCCCGTCGACCGGCGGGTCAACACGGTGGTGGCCACCGGCTTGCCGCCGGTGGAACGCCGCCTCTGGCACGTCGGCCGCTCGGGTCTCGACGAGGTGATCGTGGGACGGCTGAGCGGCGAGATCATCAGCCGGCGCACCGTACGCGCCGCCGCTACCGCGCACCCCGAGACCGACAAGGTGGTGGCCCTCACCTTTGACGATGGCCCCGATCCGAAGTGGACGCCGCAGGTCCTCGACATCCTCAATCGCAACGGCGTGAAGGCGACGTTCTGCACCATCGGCCTGTGGGTGCAGAAGTGGCCGGAGCTGGTGCGAGCCGAGCGCGACCAGGGCCACACCTTGTGCGACCACACCGTGCACCACGTACTGCACCTCGACCACAAGCAACACCCCGAGGTGGTCAGTGAGATCGACGACGCGGCCGACCTCATTCGCGGAGCCACGGGCCAGGACCCGAAGTTCTTCCGTGCTCCCGGCGGCAACACCAACGACGACGTGATCGCCGTCGCACACCAGCGCGACATGCGCGTGCTCGGGTGGGCGGTCGACCCGCACGACTACGAGAAGATCCCCGCGCCGCTCATCTTCGCCCGCATCATGCAGCAGGTGAAGCCGGGCGCCATCATCCTGATGCACGACGGCGGCGGCGACCGCAGCCCGACGCTGGCGCAGTTGGAGACGCTCATCGTCACGCTCAAGCAACAGGGCTATCGATTCGCGGTGCCATAGCCTTCGCGCGTGATCAAGCTCGATGGTCTCACCAAGCGCTTCGGGTCGACGTTGGCGCTGGACGCCCTCGACCTCGAGGTGCAGCCGGGCGAGGTGTTCGGGTTCCTCGGCCCCAACGGTGCGGGCAAGACCACCACCATCCGCCTGTTGCTGGGCTTGCTCCATCCCACTGCGGGCGGCGCCACCGTGCTCGGGCTCGACCCGTGGCGTGACGTGGTCGCGCTGCATCGGCGCGTGGCCTACGTGCCGGGCGACTTCAACGCCTGGCCCCAGCTGACGGGCACCGAGACGCTCGAGCTGCTGGGCCGCCTCCACGGCGGCGTCGACACCGAGTACCGCCGGTTGTTGATCGAGCGCTTCGACCTCGACGTGTCGAAA
Organism: Actinomycetota bacterium; assembly: GCA_019243975.1. Lineage (GTDB taxonomy): Bacteria > Actinomycetota > Acidimicrobiia > Acidimicrobiales > JAFATL01 > JAFATL01. Next base: position 8,583 of record JAFATL010000348.1, read on the forward strand.
CGGGGGCGCCAGTACTCGAAGGGCAACCGTCAGAAGCTCGCACTCGTCGCCGCCCTCTCGACACGCGCCGATCTCCTCGTGCTCGACGAGCCGACGTCGGGGCTCGACCCGCTGATGGAGGTGACGTTCAGGGAGTGCGTCAGCGAGGCGAAGGCGCGCGGTCAGACCGTGTTCCTGTCGTCGCACATCCTCTCGGAGGTGGAAGCGTTGTGCGACCGCGTGGGCATCCTGCGCGCCGGGCGGCTCGTCGACCAAGGAAGCCTCGACGACCTGCGCCACCTGTCGGCGGTCACCCTCGAGATCGAGTACCGCGGGCCCGCACCCGATCTCGGCGGGATCGACGGGCTCGAGGTCGTCACGCACGCCGACGGCAGGCTGCGGTGCCAGTTGCAGGGCAGCCCCGACCCCGTCATCAAGGCGCTGGCCCGCACGCATGTGACCAACCTCGAAATGCGGGAACCGTCGCTGGAGGAGCTGTTCCTGCGCTACTACCGCGATGCCGGCTGACCGCCCGGCGCGCGCTGTCGTCCGCCTGGTCAGGAAACAGACGGCGCGCAGCGCCTACGCGTGGGCGTCAATCGTGTACCTGGCGGCCTACGGCACGGCCAAGGGCTACGTCGCGACCTACCCCGACCTGGCCGGCCGCCAGAAGATCGCCGCCCTGGTGCAACGGAACCCTGCGTTCCAGGCGATCAACGGCATCGCCCGGCGCCTGGAGACCCCCGGGGGCTACGTGACGTGGCGCGTCGGCGGCGTGCTGATGGTCGTGGTGGCGGCGTGGGCGGCGGTGGCCACGACGCGCGTGCTGCGCGGCGACGAAGATCTCGGCCGCGCCGACATCGTGCGCTCGGGCGCGGTCACCGGACGGCAGGTCGAGGTGGCGACCCTGGCCTCGTTGACCGGCGCGGTGGGGCTGGTGGCGTCGAGCGTGTTCGCCGGACTGCTGTCGGCGCGCCTCGCGCTCGCCGGCTCGGCGTTGCTGTCCGCCGCCGTTTGCTTGTCGGGGCTGCTGTTCGTGGCCGTCGCCGCGGTGACGTCGGAGCTCTTCGCGCCGCGGCGTCGCGCCAATCAGGTGGCCGTGACGTTCCTCGGCGCCTGCTTCGCCATCCGCGTCATCGCCGACGGCACCCGCGGGTTGGGCTGGCTGCGCTGGTGTACGCCGCTGGGATGGGCGGAACAGACGCACCCCTTCAGCGGTGACGTGGTGTGGCCGCTGGCGTTGCTCGCCACACTCGCTGCCGGTCTGACGGCGCTCGCCCTCACCTTGCAGCGCAACCGCGACGTGGGCGCCGGCGCGCTGTTCAGCGATCGTCCGGCGCGATCGCGGCTGACCCTGCTGGCGTCGCCGACCCAGTTCGCGGTGCGCAGCGAACTGTCGGCCGTACTGGTGTGGTGTGCCAGCGTCGGCGCCTACGCCGTGATCGTCGGTCTCCTGGCCAAGGACTTCTCGTCGTTCGTCTCGACCTCGAAGGGGTTCAAGGACGTCGCCGCCCGTTTGACCACGACCACGCTCACCTCGCCGGCCGGGTTCCTTGCTCTCATCTTCACGTTCTTCGCGCCGCCCATCGCGCTGATGGGCGTGTTCCAGATCGGCGCGGCGCGATCCGAGGAGGGCGAAGGCCACGTCGAGATGGTGCTGGCGACGGCGATCACGCGACGGCGGTGGCTCATCGGCCGGGTGGCGGTGGGCGTTGGTGCCGTCGTGGTGACCGCGCTGGTGGCCGGCCTGCTCGCGTGGACGGGCACTGCCATCAAGGGTGGTGGTGTCGGGCTCGGGAGCATGATGCGGGCTTCGATCAACATGCTCCCCGCGGCGCTGCTCTTCCTCGCTCTCGCGGTCGCCGCCTTCGGCCTTCGCCCTCGCCTCACCGTCGCGGTGAGCGCCGGTGCGGTGGCGGCCACGTACCTCCTCCAACTGATCGGCGCCCTGGTGAAGGCGCCCACCTGGGTGCTCGATCTCAGTCCGTTCCACCACCTGGCCGCCGTCCCGATCGCACCCATGAACGGGACGGCGGCGGCGGTGATGTTGGCTCTGGCCGCCGCGCTTCTCGCGGTCGGCGTCGTCGGCTTCAACCGCCGCGACGTCACCGGCCTCTGACTACATGAGAGCTAGCCGAGAGAACTGCCGACGCTGCTGAACTTGCTCGACGCGTTGGCCCCGAGCAGCGTCACCGCGACGAGGCACACGACTGCGATCAGCGCAACCAGCAGCGCGTACTCGACGAGCGATGCGCCCTCTTCGCCGCGGCGGGCGCGCAGGTGGGTGATGACATAGGTCGTCCAGAAGTGAAGCAATTGCTGTCCCTTGCCCTCGGTATGTCGATTCCCCAGCCGTGAAGGGTTATCGGTGCGCCACCCACGACCTTGAAACTGTGCGCGATCGGGGCAGTTCCGTCATGCTCTCCTTATGTCCGCGATCGCGCGCCGCGTCGACGCCGTGGTGTTCGACCTGGGCGGTGTGCTGATGGAGTGGGAGCCGCGCCGCCTCTATCGCACGATGTTCGACGACGATGCGGCGATGGAGCATTTCCTGGCGACCGTGTGCACGCCCGCGTGGAACGACGAGCTCGACCGCGGCCTGCCGTTCGCGACCGGCGTGTCGCAACTCACGGCGCGCTATCCCGAACATGCGGAGCTCATCAGCGCGTATCACACCCGTTGGGACGAGATGCTGGGCGATCCCATCGACGACGCCGTCGACGTCTTGCGCGACCTGAAAGCCGGATCGGTGCCGCTGTACGCGCTGAGCAACTGGTCGGCCGAGACGTACCCCGTGGCGCGCCGTCGCTTCGACTTTCTCGACCTGTTCGACGGCGTGCTGATCTCGGGCGACGTCGGCGTGACCAAGCCGGACCCGCGCATCTTCGACGAGCTGTGCGAGCGCTTCGGGCTCGAGGCCTCCCGCACGGTGTTCGTCGACGATCGGCTCGACAACGTCGAGGGAGCGCGCCGCTATGGCTTGGTGGCGGTGGCGTTCACGTCGGGCGTCACACTTCGGGCCGCGCTGCGCGATCTCGGCCTGCCCACGTAGACGCGGCCAGCAGCACCGCCGCGCTGCCGCCGAGCACCGCGCCCACGAGGAACGGCGTCGCCGGCGAGACGTGGTCCCACAGCAGGCCGGCGGTGACGCCCGCCACCAGCACCGAGAGGCCCGTGACCGCCTGGGTGACGCCGAGGGCGCGGCCCCGGGCCTCCGCGGGCACGTAGTCGAGGGCGAGCGCCCGACCTACGCCGTCGGTCAAGGCCATGTAGACGCCGTACACGGCCATCAGCGGCCAGACCAACTCCCGGGAGCTGTGGTGGATGAGCCCGAAGCCGGCGTACACCAAGGCGAACACGGCGAGGCCGGCGCCGAACACACGGCCTCGGCCGATCCGGTCGGCCCTGATGCCCGCGGGCAGGCTGACCGCGGCGTACACCAGGTTGTACAGGGCGTAGGCCAGGATCACCTGGCTGGCGGACAGGCCGAGGTTCTTGGCCCGCAGCAGAAGGAACGCGTCCGACGAGTTGCCGAGCCCGAACACGACCAGCACGACGATGAGCCAGCCGAAGCGGCTGCGCCACGGAAGCGCGACGTGCGATCGGTCCGGCGTGTCGACGGGCCGGGTGCTCTCGGGCAGCGTCCGGATGAGAAGCAGGCTCGCCAGCCCGGGGACGATGGCGATGAGGAACACCGGACGCAGACGGTCTTTGCCGATCAGCGTGAGCGCCGCCAGCGCGACGAGCGGGCCGACGACGGCGCCGGCGGTGTCCATGGCGCGGTGAAAGCCGAAGGCGCGGCCCCGCTGTTCGGGCGCCGTGACCTCGTCGATCATCACGTCGCGCGGCACGCCGCGCACGCCCTTCCCGATGCGATCGCTCACGCGCAGGCCGGCGACGACGCCCCAGTTGGGCGCCAACGCGAGCAACGGTTTGGACAGCGCCGACAGGCCGTAGCCGGCGGCCACCAGGCGCTTGTGGTGACGGAAGCGGTCGGCGATGACTCCGGCCACGGCCTTGAGTCCACTGGCGACGCCGTCGGCCAAGCCTTCGACCAACCCGAGCGCGACCACCGGTGCGCCAAGGGTCACCGTGAGAAAGATCGGGATGAGGGGATAGAGCATCTCGCTCGCGGCGTCGGTGAAGAAACTCACCCAGCCCAGCCGCACGACGACGGGTGACAGCCCTGCGGCGACGCCGTGGGTGACTGTTGGCGATTGCTCTTCCGGCACGCCCCCAGCCTCGCTCAGGGGTAGGGTCTCCGTCATGCCCGCGAAGGAAAAAGGTTCTTCGTCGTCCTCCGCTCCGGCGCCGGGCTCGTCTTCTCTCGGTTCTGAGGAGCCCACTCAGAAGCGCGCAGGCGGCAACGGCGCAGGCGGCGGCGGCTCACGTAGTCGGGATCAAGCGCGCGTGGTGCGCCGCTATCTCGCTGCGCTCGAAAGTGAACGCAAGGGAGGGAAGCGTCGTCTCGCCGACTCCATCGCGAACCGCATCCTGAAGATCGACGAGCTGCTCGTGACGGCCGATCCACTCACGCGCCTTCACCTCACCCAGGAACGCATCGACCTGCACGGCGAGCAGATCCGCTACTCCAACGGCGCCAGCGACGACGTCTCCTCACTCGAGAAGCAGTTCATCAAAGTGGCGCGCGCCTACTCCGACCGCCTCGGCATCAGCTTCGCGGCGTGGCGCCAGGTGGGTGTCGATCCCGAGGTGCTGGAGCGCTGCGGCATCGTCCGCAGCGCCCCCCGCCCGGCCGGTGCGCCGGGCGCAGCCGCGGCTGCCGTCCCTGCCGAAGTTCCCGAGCAGGGCGAGCTGCCGGTCGACGACGCCAAACCGATGCGGCGCACGCGCACGGCGGAGGAGTGACGCCGTGACCGACGAGGACGAGCGCCCGCACGAGCACAAGCACGAGAGCATCATCGAGGAGCTCCGCGAGATGCCCGTGGGCACCAACGATCCGAACATCATCGGCGACGCGGGCCCGCTCGACGTGCCGCCCGGCAGCGATCCGCACGAGGCCGATGAGTTCGTCGTCGACGACGACACCGACGAGGACGACGCCGTCGAGTAGCGCGTCCGCTTCGCGGGATTCCGGCGCAAATTTGCCGAACGGGGTACCGTAAGGGACTAGGCGGTGGTTGAGGGGAGAGCGGCGGGATCATGGCCGACGCTCGTCGTCGGTCGGAGTGGAGGCAAGACGGAGACACCGCCTGTAGCCGACAGCTTCGTCGACGCCCAGACGACGCTCGTGCACGGGCGTGGCAACGACGACGTGCAGAAGGTGGCGCTGGAGCACGCGCCTGTCGTCGCCGTCAGCGTCGACCTCACGGGCACGTGCACGTCGGCCGAGGGCGCCGCCCTCGAGCTGCTCGGCCGCACAGGGGGCGACTTGGTGGGGTGCCCGTTCCTCTCACTGTGTGACGTCCGGCACCCAGACGTGTCGGCCGCGCTGCGCCGGGCGCTGACGGGCGAGACGCTCACCGCGCCGATCGACGAGATGTTCGGCCTGGAATTCGAGGCCTGGTACGCGCCGCTCCGCAGCCCGAAGGGCGACATCACCGGGGCGATCGTCGTGGCCACTGACGTCACCGCCCGGCGGGCTGCGGAGCGCGAGGTCGCGCAGCGGGAGGCGCATTTCCGCGCCCTCGTGCAGCACTCCTCCGACATGACACTCGTCCTCACGGCTGACGCCGAGGTGCGCTACGCCAGCCCCGCCACGGAACGGCGTCTGGGCTTTCGCACCGGCGACGCGCTGCTCGGTGCATCGCGTTGGTTGGTCGATTCCGACGACCCCGGCGCGTCGTGGCGCACGTTTCTGGCCGTACGCGAGACGCCGGGTGCCATGGGGCGGATGGAAGGCCGCGTGCGCCTCACCGACGGCAGTTGGTGCGCGATCGAGGCGATGGTGACCAACCTGCTCGACGAGCCCGCCATCGGCGGCATCGTCGTGAACATGCGCGACATCTCCGAGCGCAAGGCCGCCGAGCAGCAGTTGATGTGGCGGGCCTTTCATGACCCGCTCACCGGTCTGCCCAACCGCGCCCTCTTCCTCGATCGTCTGGCCGGCGCGCTGGCGCGATCGGGCCGGCGGGGCACCTCGGTGGCGGTGTTCCTGCTCGACGTCGACCGCTTCAAGGTGATCAACGACAGCCTTGGTCACGAGGCTGGTGACGACGTCCTGCGCGCCTTCACCCGCCGGATCGTGAGCGTGCTCCGACCCGATGACGCGTTGGCTCGTTTCGGCGACGACGAGTTCACCGTCGTATGCGAGGGCGTCGACGTGCATCGCGAGCCCATGACGATCGCCGAGCGGCTGTCGACTGCACTCAGCGCGCCGTTCTCGGTCGAGAACCGCGAGGTGTACCTCAGCACGAGCATCGGCGTGGCCGTCGCCGACGGCAGCAACGGCGACCCCGAGTCGATGCTGCGCGACGCCGACGAGGCGATGTACCGCGCCAAGGAGCGGGGTCGCAATCGCTTCGAGCTCTTCGACGTCGCCATGCGCGACCGCGCCATCGAGCGGATGGAGACCGAGCACGCGTTGCATCGGGCCGTGGAGCTGCGCCAGCTGCGCGTGCACTACCAGCCGATCGTCGACCTGACGAGTGGCGCAGTGGCGGGCGCCGAGGCGCTCGTCCGCTGGCAGCATCCCGCCCTCGGTCTGCTGCCGCCCGACCGCTTCATCCCCCTCGCCGAAGAGATGGGCCTGATCGTCGAGATCGGCGAGTGGGTGCTGCAGCAGGCGTGCTGGCAGGTGCGGCGTTGGGAGCACGCCCTCGGGCTGCCGCCGGGGTTCGCGGTGAACGTCAACCTGTCCGCCGCCCAGCTCAGCCGGCCCCGCCTCCCCAAGGGTGTGCAGGCGGCCATCGAGTCCGCCCGCATCGACCCGGGCCGCATCACCCTCGAGATCACCGAGAGCGCCCTCATGGAGGACCCCGAAACTGCCATCGCGACGTTGCGCGATCTCAAGGCGCTCGGCGTGTCGTTGTGCGTCGACGACTTCGGCACCGGTTACTCGTCGCTCAGCTACCTGAAGCGCTTGCCGATCGACGCCCTCAAGGTCGACCGGGCGTTTGTCGCCGGGATCGACGTCGACCAGGAAGATCGCGCCATCGCCGAAGCCGTGGTCGCCCTCGCCCACACCCTCGGCTTGGCCGCCATCGCCGAAGGTGTCGAGACCGACGCCCAGCTGGAGCAGGTGCGCAAGCTCGGGTGCGACGGCGCCCAGGGGTTCCAGCTCTCGGGCCCCCTGTCGTGCGCGGAGGCCACCGAGCTCCTGCGCCGCCGCCCGACCTGGTAAGCCGGGAGGCGTGGAGGAGCTCTTCCCGGAGGCGCCGGCGCAGCCGTCGGTGCGCCGCGTCAGCCTCGTGCGCTTGAGCGCGGAGATCGCCCGATCGCTCGCCGACCTGGGCCGCATCGCGGTGGAAGGCGAGGTGCACAAGCCGTCACGGGGCGCGTCGGGGCGGGTGTGGTTCACGCTGCGCGATCGCGCGTCACAGCTGCGCGTCACGTGCCCGGCATCCCGGGCGTCGCGTTGTCGCGCCGTGGCCGGCGAGCGCGTGTGCGTCACCGGCTCGATCGGCTACGTGAACGACCGGGGTGAGTTGCAGCTGGTGGCCGACGAGGTGACGCCCGTCGGCGCCGGTGCCATCGCCGCCGCCATCGCCGACGCCCGGGCGCAACTGCGCGCCGACGGTCTGCTCGACCGGCCCCGGCGGTCGCTTCCCCGGCTGCCGTCCGTCGTCGGCGTCGTGTGTGGCAGCGACGCAGCCGTGCGGGCCGACATCGAGTCGGTCATCGCCGCCCGCTTCCCCGGGTACCCGGTCGAGTTCGTCGAGGTGAACGTGTCGGGCCCCGGGGCGGCCGAGGGCATCCTCGGCGGACTGCGACGGCTCGACGAGCGCCCTGACGTCGAGGTGATCATCCTGGCCCGAGGGGGCGGCGATGCCGCGCAGTTGCTGCCGTTCAGTGACGGCGAGCTGTGTCGCGCCGTGGCCACCTGCTCCACGCCCGTGGTCTCGGCGATCGGGCACGAAGGGGATCGGCCCCTGTGTGACGAAGTCGCCGACCTGCGATGCGGCACGCCGTCTCTGGCCGCGGGGGCGGTGATCCCGAGTTGGACCGACCTGGTGGCCGAGCTCGAGCGGGCGCGGGCCGGGGCCACCGGTGCCGTAGCGGCGCGGGTGGCGCGCGCGGAACGACGCATGACGCCGCTCGACCCCGCCACCGCCGCGTCGGCCGGCCTCGACCGCGCCCACGCGCGATTGGCGCGCTCCGGCGCCCGGCTCGACGGGCTGCATCCCGGTCGCCGTCTGGCCGACGCTCGGGCCCGCCTGCGCGCCCTCGACTGGCGATCGCCGGCCCGCACGCGGGCCGCCCGCGCCACCGACGGGCTCACGGCCGCCCGCCTCCGTCTGGACGCCCTCGATCCGACGCG
>JAFATL010000380.1 GCA_019243975.1 Actinomycetota bacterium
GCAGCAGCGCCAGGAAGAGCACGAGCGCCAGCAAGAGCAACGGCGCAAGCAAGAGCAACGGCGCAAGCAAGAGCAACGGCGCCAGCGCGAGCAACGGGGACAACTCATCCCGTTCTCAGTCGCGGAAGGACAAGAACAAGCCTGTCCTGATGCCGAGCGAGGTCTCGACCCGCGTTGGCCTCTTCGACCGCTTTGCCGGCCTGGCTTCCAAGATCGCCGGGCGGGCGGCGTTCTTCGCCTTCTGCGTGATTCTCATCCTGGTCTGGGCGCCGAGCATCCTCGTGCTCAAGACCGTCGATACGTGGCAGCTCATCATCAACACCGTCACGACGATCATCACGTTCCTCATGGTTGCTTTGCTGCAGAACAGCCAGACCCGGAGCGACCAGGCCATCCAGCACAAGCTCAATGCCATCGCCGACGGCCTCGCCGACCTCATGGCTCATGTCAGCGACGAGGGCGAGGAACGCGATCTCCACAAAGACCTCGAGGAACTCCGCGATGCGGTGGGCCTCGAGGAGCACGAGAGCACCAGCCGCAACCGCAACAGCTGACCCTCTAGTCGCGGAGGCGGCGGCCGACGCCGGCGGACATGCGGCGGACGACGCCGCGCGGGGTGAAGCGCACGAGGGCGGCGGCCAACTTGTTCTGGATGCCGGGGACCGACACGGCGTTGTTGTGCTCAAGATCGCGCAGCGCCGTCTTCACCACTTGCTCGGAGGTCTGCCAGAGGAACTTCGGCATGGTCGACGCATGGGCGCCCGACGCTTCCTGGAAGCCAGTGCGGGTGAGGCCAGGGCACAGGGCGATGACGTTGACGCCGGTGCCGCGCACCTCCTCGTGGACGGCCTCGGTGAAGCTGCTGACGAAGGCCTTGGTGGCCGAGTAGGTGGCGTTGAACGGCCCGGGCTGGAAGGCACCGATCGACGACACGTTCAGGATGCCGCCCCTCTTGCGCTCGAGCATTCCCGGCAGCACGGCCCGTGTCAGTCGGACGAGGGCGATGACGTTGAGGCGGATCTCGCGCTCCTCGTCGTCGGGGGGCAAGGTGGCGAAGGGGCCCATGGTCCCGAAGCCGGCGTTGTTGACGAGCACGTCGACCGGCTTGGTCGTGTCGGCCAGCCGAGTTTCGACGACGGCGAGATCCGAAGCATCGGTGAGATCGGCGCGCAGCACTTCGACCTCGGTCGATACTTCGGCCGCCAGCTCCTTGAGCTTGGGCTCGTCGCGCGCAACGACGACGAGGTCGTGGCCGGAGGCCGCCAGCTGGCGAGCGAACTCCAGCCCGATACCGCTGGAGGCGCCGGTGACGAGGGCAGTGGGGCGACCGTTCATGCCCGCGAACGCTACTGGGTGGCCAATCTGACGCCCTGTTAGATTTCGGGCATGTTCGAGCTGGACGGCCGCGTGGTGCTGGTCACGGGGGGCAACGGCGGCATCGGCCTCGGCATGGCGGAGGCGTGCGCGCAGGCGGGCGCCGACATCGCCATCTGGGGCACCAACCCCGACAAGAACGCGGCCGCCCAGGCGCGCTTGAAGGAGACCGGACGCCAGGTCGTCGCCCAGATCTGTGACGTCGGTGACGAGCAGCAGGTCATCGACGCGTTCGCGGCGACGGTCGAACAGCTCGGGAAGGTCGACGCCGTGTTCGCCAACAGCGGCATCGGCGGATTCTCCAACTTCACCGACATGACGCTCGACGAGTGGCGCCGGGTGATGCGCGTCAACCTCGAAGGCGCGTTCCTCACTCTTCGGCAAGCGGCCCGGCACATGGTGCAGCGGGGCGAGGGCGGGTCACTGGTCACGGTCTCGTCGGTCTCGGCGATCGACGGCGCCCAGCGCATGGTCCACTACGGCGCCAGCAAGGGCGCCCTGACGGCACTGACGCGCGGCTTGGCGGTGGAGCTGGCCCGGCACAACATCCGGGTGAACTCGATCCTCCCGGGCTGGATCAACACCGACATGAACGCCATGGGCCGGCTCAACGAGAAATTCATGCACAACACCACGACGCGCACGCCGGTGCGGCGCTGGGGCGAGCCGGAAGACCTCGGGCCCATGGCCGTGTTCCTGGCCAACCCCGAGTTCATGTTCCACACGGGCCAGTGCGAAGTCATCGACGGCGGCTACACGATCTTCTGATGCCCGACCTGCGCGAGCTGTTGCTTCCTGAACACACGGCGGTGGTGACGTCGGAGGTACAGCGCGGCGTGGTCGGGCCCGACTCGATCCTGCCCGAGTTGGCCAAGGCGGCCGAGGGCATGGTCGACAACGTGGCCGCCCTGCTGCGCGGGGCCCGCGCCGCCGGCGCGTCCGTGGTGCACTGCACGGCCACCCGCCGCAAGGACGGCAAGGGTTCCAACCGCAACGCTCGCCTGTTCATGGCCGTGCGGGGCTCGCCCCTGGCGCCCACCGTGCTGCCGGAGATCGGCCCCGACGACAGCGACGTCGTGCTGGTCCGCTACCACGGCCTGTCGCCGATGGGGAACACGGACCTCGACGCCGTCCTGCGCAACCTCGGGGTCACCACGATCGTGGCCACCGGCGTGTCGGTGAACATCGCCGTCACCAACTTGGCCTTCGACGCCGTCAACGCCGGGTACCAGGTCGTGATCCCGCGTGACGCGGTGGCCGGCCTCCCCCAGGAGTACGTCGACGCCGTCTTTGCCAACACCCTGAACCTGGTGGCGACCGTGACCACGACCGCCGACGTCCTCGGGGCGTGGCAGTAGATGGACCTGCGCGACAGCGAGCAGGAGGCCGCGTTCCGCGCCGACCTCAAGGCGTGGCTGCAGCAGATGCTGCCCACCCTCCCGCCTGAGCCGCACCGCGAAGACTGGCCCGGTCGGCGCCGGTTCGACGGCGAGTGGCAGCGCCGCCTGTTCGACGCTGGTTACGCGGGTATCGACTGGCCCGCGCAGTACGGCGGCCGGGGCGCGTCGCCCACCGAGTCGCTGATCTTCCTGCAGGAGCTGGCCAACGCCCAGGCCCCCACCGTCGGCGTGAACTTCGTGGGCTTGCTGCATGCCGGGCCGACGGTCATCGCCGAAGCGACCGACGAGCAGAAGGCCGCCCACCTCCCGCGCATCCTGCGCGGTGAGGAGGTGTGGTGCCAGGGCTTCTCTGAACCGTCGGCCGGGTCCGACCTGGCGTCACTGCGCACGCGGGCGGTGCGCGACGGCGACGAGTACGTCATCACCGGCCAGAAGATCTGGACGTCGTTCGCCCAGGTGGCCGACTACTGCGAGATGCTCGTGCGCACCAACACCGAGGGGAAGAAGCACGCCGGCATCACGTGGCTGATCATGCCGATGGACACGCCCGGCATCGACGTGCGCCCGCTGCGAACCGTGATCGGCTCGTCGGAGTTCAGCGAGCTGTTCCTCGACGAGGTGCGGGTGCCGGTGGCCAACCGCGTCGGCGAAGAGAACGACGGCTGGCGGGTCGCCATGGTGACGTTCAGCTTCGAGCGGGGGACGTCGCTGGTAGGCGAGATGCTGGCCACGCGCCGCCTGCTGGAGGAGGAGCTGCCGAAGCTGGCCCGCAGCCTGGGCAAGTGGGACGACCCCATCTTGCAGCGCGAGGTCGGCCAGCTGGTCGCCGAGCTCGACGGCTTGTGGGCGCTGACGCAGCGCACGGTATCGGAGGCGGCTCAGACCGGCGTGCCCGGCGTCGGTGGCTCGCTGGTGAAGCTGCAGTACTCCGAGTTCGTGCAGCGACTTGGCGACATCGCGTTCAAGCTGCTCGACCGCAGCCAGCTCACCCTTGACGAGATGTGGGTGGACGAGCGACTGCGTGTCCTCGCACTGCCGATCGCGGCGGGTAGCAGCCAGATCCAGCGCAACATCATCGGCGAACGCATCCTGGGGTTGCCCCGGTGAACCTCCTCCTTTCGTCCGACCAGGAGGACCTGCGCGACGGCATCCGAGCGCTCTGCAACGGCCGCTTCTCGATGGACCGGGTTCGAGGCGGGTTCGACGCCGAGGTTTGGAAGGAGCTCGCCGCCGCGGGCGTGTTCACCACCCGCCAGCTCGACCTGGGTGTGGCCGACGCCGCGGTGGTGTTCGAGGAACTGGGGCGGGCACTGGTGCCGGGTCCCCTGGTGTGGGGTTGGCTCAACGATCGCGACGATGTCGTGGCGACAGGAGTCGAGCGCAACGACCCGACGGCTGAGCACTTCGCCTTGGCCGGCACGCTGCTGGTCATGGACGCCGACGGTTTGTGGGAGGTCGACCCGTCGACCGTCACGGCCGAGGAGCGACCGGAGCAGCTCGACCCGCTTACGCCGGTCCACCGGCTCGACAACGTCGGCCAGGGCGAGCGCCGGGGCGACCCGATGCGTCTCGAGGCGGCGACCGTCACTGCCGCCCAACTGGTCGGCATCGCGGCGGCGTGCACCGACGCGGCGGTGGCCTACGCCAAGGAGCGCCAGCAGTTCGACAAGCCCATCGGTTCGTTCCAAGCCGTGAAACACATCTGCGCCGACATGTTCGTGCGCGCCGACACGGCGCGCGCCGCTGTCCACTCGGCGGCGGCCGCGCTCGACGATCCGGGCAGCGCCGACGAGGTGCGGGCCGTGGCGTCGGCCAAGTTGCTGGCTGCGCAGGCCGCCATCGCCAACGCCCGATCGTCGCTGCAGGTGCACGGGGGCATGGGCTTCACGTGGGAGGTCGACGTGCACCTCTACCTCAAGCGAGCGTGGTTGCTCGAAAAGGTGTTCGGCGGCCAGGCCGAGCACGCCGACGTCATCGCCGGGAAGCTGTAGGCGGCGGGTGCTGCACCTCCACGAGGTCATCGACATCGTGGGCGAGGGGGCGCGCCCATACATGGAGCACACCATCACCTTCGACACGGAGACGGCGGCGGCACGCGGGCTGCACCTCTTCGGCACGTGGCAGGTCGTCGGCATGACCGGCCGCTGGCCCCAGGTCGTGAACATCTGGGAGTTCGATGACGGGTGGGAGGGTTGGCTGCGCGTGCTCACCGCCGCCAACGTCAAGCGGGCCGACAACCCGGCGCTGGCCCAGTGGTGGCAGGAGCAGTACGCCCGCCGCACCGGCGGCTTCGACCGCATGCTCGAAAGCGTCGGGGATCCCGTGATGCAGACGGGCGAGATCTTCGTGCACGAGCTGAGTGAGGTGCAGCCCGGTGCGGGACCCAAGTACCTCAACGCGGTGCACAAGGAGTGGGCACCGGTGGCGGCCGAGCACGGTGTGCATCTGGTGGCCGCCTACGAAGTGCTGTTCACCGACATCGAAGTGGTGACGGTGTGGGCCGCCGACGCCCGTGCGCACGCAGGTATGCAGACGGCCGGCGACGAGCGCATTGCGGCGTGGCGCGCCACGGCGCGCCAGTGGCTCACGCGGTGGCGCGAAGAGTTGATGGTGCCGTCCCCGGGCGGTCCCGGGTCGCCGGTGGCCACCTGAGTGACAGGTAATCTGACGACCCGTGAGTTCTGAGCCCGTCACTCTCGCCATCGACGGGCGACCGCTGGGGCGCAGGGCCCAGGCCACGCGCGAGCGCCTCCTCGACGCCACCCGCGAGCTGTTGGCGTCGCAGGGCATCCGCGATCTCCGGGTGGTCGACATCGCCCGCCACGTGGGCACGTCCCCGGCGACCTTCTACCAGTACTTCCGCGACGTCGAGGAAGCGGTGTTGGCGCTGGCGGAGCGGCTGGAGGACGAGCTGCACCCGCTGACCGACCTGCTCGACACGCCCTGGACGGCGAAGAACGGCCTCGACAACGCGCGCTCGCTGGTCGACGGGTTCATCTCGTTCTGGGACGAGCACCGGGCGGTGCTGCGCGTGCGCAACCTCGCCGCCGAAGAAGGCGATCAGCGCTTTCGCCAAGTCCGCGTGCACGCCCTCTCGTCGATCACCGACCGCGTGTGCGACCAGATCGCCGCCAACCAGAAGGCCGGCCGCGTCGACCCCGACGTCGCCCCCTACGCCGCCGCCGCCGGCCTGGTGGCGATGATGGAACGCATGGCCGCCTACCACCTCGACCTCGAACCCCGCGGCACCACCCGCGAAGACATCGTCGAGACGGTTGGCCGAATAATCCATCAGACCGTCACCGGCCGCCGGAAGTAGGGCCTTCCAGCCGAACTGTCACCAGAAACGCGACCTATAGGTCGCGTTTCTGGTGACAGTTCGTCGAGGGGAAGGTCAGGCCGGCTTGATGTGGCGGCCGTCGAGGAACGACTTACGCTCGCCGTTGGCGAAGAGGACGCTGTAGCGGAGCCATTGGAAGCCGTTGGCGAGGGTGACCTTGCCCTTGGTGCCGGCGGGGACGCCGGGCATGTCGACGATGGCGACGACCTTCTGATTGACCTTGAGATCGAGGTTGGGTTGGGGCTCCGTCGCCAGCGAGTGCGACTTCCACATGCTCATGAATGCGTCCTCACGCCTGGGAGCTTGCCACGGCTTTGGCCCACCGGTAGTCAGGCTTGCCACTGGGCTGGCGCTCGACCTTGTCGACGACGTGCAGGCTGCGGGGCACCTTGTAGCCGGCCAGCGTCTGGCGGCAGTGCGTCTGCAGGTCCTCCAGCGTCAGCGTCGAGCCCGGGCGGGCTGACACGACGGCGGCCACGTGCTCGCCC
>JAFATL010000428.1 GCA_019243975.1 Actinomycetota bacterium
GGTTCGTCCTGCAACGCGAGCTGTGCCTCGATCATCGCCGGCTTGATCGACGCCCACCGGCGCGCGTCCTCCTCCCACGCCTTGTCGGCGAACGCTCGCACCGCGGCCTTGCGCCGGCGGCGGAACTCGGGATGCACGCGGCTCAGCACCCACACCATGAAGCCGGGCGGCTGCCTC
Source organism: Actinomycetota bacterium (assembly GCA_019243975.1). GTDB lineage: Bacteria > Actinomycetota > Acidimicrobiia > Acidimicrobiales > JAFATL01 > JAFATL01. Next base: position 178 of record JAFATL010000428.1, read on the forward strand.
GACGCCAGGTTGCCGGGCGGCTCGACCAACGGGACGATCCGCGTGTACGGCCGGTGGTTGACGAACCGGATCTCGTAGGTGCGAGCGGCCAACCCGTAGCGCTCCATGGCAGTGGCCATGCCGCCGTTCTGGCTGGGCGCATAGACCGCCGCGTAGAGCGGCGTGAACTTGCCGCCGAAGTGCGAGAGCTCCAGCCCCCAGTGCCCCGGCCCCGGTGCCTCCCAGGCGACGTCAGTCACCCAGCAGCTCCATCAACCGCTCCGGCGGCCGTCCGATCACCGCCCGGTCCCCTCGGATGATGATGGGTCGCTCGATCAGGATGGGGTGGCGCACCATGGCGTCGAGCAGCTCGTCGGCGGAGGCCTCGGCGAGGTTCTCTTCCTTGTACACGGCCTCGCCCGTACGCATCATCGCCCGCGGGTCGTCGATGCCCAACAGGCCCATCACGCGCTGGATCTCGGCCCGGCTGGGCGAGTCCTCGAGGTAGCGAACGAGTTCGCACGCAACGCCTTGCTCGTCGAGCAGGTCGCGCGCGCCGCGGCACTTCGAGCAGTTGGGGTTGAACCAAACGGTGACGTCAGCATCGGCCATGGGCCGATTCTGGCAGCCGGTTATGGCGCGGCGACAGGTGAGCCGGCGTAGAGGTGCATGCAGTCGACCGGCCGGGGCGGCGGGGTGCCGGCGGACGGGATGAGCGGCGTCTGCTCCACCAGCAGCTGCTCGAACGCGACCAGGTGGGCCCACAGCGAGTTGCGGCGGGCCTGCAGCTCGAGCAGCTCCTGGTGCAACTCCTGCGCCTGGCCGTACACCGGCAGCGTCTCGGGCGCCTTCTCCACGATCTCGGCGGCGCGGGCCTCGGCTTCGGCGACCTGCTTGGCCGCCTCCTCGCGCGCCACGCGCACCAACTCGTCGGCCTCCGCCTGCGAGCGCTGCAACATGCGGCGCATGCCCGCCTCGGTCATCTCGGCCTCGAGGGCGGGGTCGACCGGCGGCGGCGCCTCGGGCTTGGGCGTGACGTCGCCCACCGCCTCGATCTGGCGGTGCAAGGTCTCGAGCCCGATGGCCAGACGCTCGAGGAAGTCGTCGACGTCGTCGGGGTTGTAGCCGCGCGAACGGAACCGGAAGTCGACCTGCCGGAGCGTCCGGGGCTCGATGACCACACGTCGATGGTAGCGAGTGCCAACGCGACCATCCCCCAGGTGCAAATGCCGCGCTTCCATACTGGGCGTACGCCTGGCCGACGGGGCTGGACGCGCTTGCAGGTGAGCAGCCGCCTCGCGAGCAGCGCGGCCCCTCGGCCAGGGTCATTTCCGCGGCGGCGTGCCGCGGTCCTCTCATGTGCCAGCCCTAGGGTGTCGCGCCATGTCAGTGAGCCGCCGCTCGTTCATCGCCGGTGCCGCCGCTGCCGTCCTCGCCGCCTGCGGAAAGGGACGGAAGACCCCCGCGGCGTCACGGGCATCTTCCACGACTGCGCCCGCGTTGGACGCCGGCGCTTCAACGACGACGACCGCGCCGATCGGCGGGCCCGCCCGCTTCGTCCCCCACGGGCCCCGTGACGGCAACGCGGTGGCGCTGACCTTTCACGGCTCGGGCGACCACAGCCTGGGAGTGCAACTGCTGGACGCGGCCGCCACAGCGCGCGCGCCGATCACGGTGTTCGCCGTCGGCACGTGGCTGGAGCAGGAGCCCGACATGGCCCGTCGCATCCTCGATGCCGGCCACGAGCTCGCCAACCACACGTACACGCATCCCTCACTGGGACGAGACGACCGCGCCGCCGTGGCGAGTGAGATCACGCGCTGCCGCGACGTCCTCGCTCGGCTGAGCGGCAGCGGCGGCGCGTGGTTCCGGCCGTCGGGCATCGACGTCCCCACGGAGCTGATGCTGGAGGAGACCGGCCGGGCCGGGTACCCCGTGTCGGTGGGCTACGACCTCGACCCCCACGACTACCAGGACCCGGGCGCTGCAGCGGTCCTGAGTCGGGTCAAGGCGGGGCTGCAGCCGGGCTCGATCGTCAGCCTCCACTTCGGTCACGCCGGCACCGTCGAGGCCTTCCCGGGCATCGTCGCCGCGATCCGCGACCGCGGGTTCGAACCGGTGTTGGTGAAGCACCTGCTCAAAGCATGAAGCCGCGCGCGCTCGCGGCCGTCGTGGCGCTGCTCGCTCCGCTCGTCCTGGTGTCGTGCCGCGGCGACGTCGATGTCAGCGCCGGCAGCGACGGGGACCCCGCCCCGACGACCTCCACGCTTCCGCCCCCGCCCGCGGCGGATCCCCGCACCGACATCTACGCGGCCACCGCCGCCGGCATGTTCAGCCCGACCGTGGCCGGTGTTCCGACGCGTGTGTACGTGCCCAACAGTGAGAGCAACACCGTCGACGTGATCGACCCCACCACGTTCAAGGTGATCGACCACTTCGACGTCGGGCACCAACCTCAACACGTCACGCCCGCGTGGGACCTGCGCACGCTCTACGTCGACAACGACCTGGGCGACACACTCACGCCGCTCGACCCGCACACGGGCCAGCGCGTCGGGCCCGACCTCCCCGTCGAAGACCCCTACAACCTGTACTTCACCCTCGACGGCAGCCGCGCCATCGTCGTGGCCGAGCGCTTCCGCCGCCTCGACTTCCGCGACCCGCACACGTGGCAGGTCGTGGGCAGCGTGCCTATCCCGCACCGGGGTGTGGACCACATGGACTTCTCCGTCGACGGTAAGTACGTCATCGCCAGCTGCGAGTACTCGGGCTGGCTGGTGAAGGTCGACGTGGAGAAGATGCAGCTGGTCGGCGAGCTGGAGGTGAAGGGCCAGCCCATCGACGTGAAGCTGTCGCCCGACGGGAAGATCTTCTACGTCGCCAACCAGTCGCGCGACGGCGTGTCGCTGGTCGACGGCGACAACCTGAAGGAGCTCGAGTTCGTCCATACGGGTAAGGGCGCGCACGGCTTGTACGTGAGCCGCGACGGACGCTTCCTCTACGTGACCAATCGCGGCGAGGGCACGGTGTCGGTCATCGACTTCGCAACGAAGAAGGTTGTCGCCAACTGGATGAGTGGCGGCAGCCCCGACATGGGCGGTGTCAGCGCCGACGGCAAGCAGCTGTGGCTGTCAGGTCGCTACAACCGCGAGGTCTACGTGCTCGACACCAGCGACGGCAGCCTCCTCGCCACCATCCCCGTCGGCACCGGCCCCCACGGCCTCTCGATCTTCCCCCAGCCCGGCCGCTACAGCCTCGGCCACACCGGCATCTTCCGCTGACGTGGAAGGCTTGCGTCCTGGGGGCGTAGCCCAATTGGCCAAGAGGCGCGTCACTTAAAATGACGTCGAGTGAGGGTTCGAGTCCCTCCGCCCCCACGAACTGTCACCAGAATCGCGACGTATAGGTCGCGATTCTGGTGACAGTTCGGCGCCGGGGCTTCAGGCGGCTTCGCCGAGGGCGGCCAGCAGGTGGGCGCGGGTGGACTGGGCGGGCTCGCCGGTGAGGCCGTTGGCGGCGAGGACGCCGTCGACCATGTCACCGGCGACCGCGGCCACCGGGCGGCCCGACAGCCTGACCGCCACCACCGCGCCGCCGCCCTGCACGCGGCGGATGGTGCGGAGCAGGCCGAAGCGGCGAGGCGGGCTGCGGAAGCCGGGCGTGACCAGGCCCAGCCGGCGCGTCTCCATGGCCAACGCCCGGGCGATGGCGCTGAAGTGCACGGCGGTGGCCGGTTCCATCCTCCCCATCATGGCGATGAGGTGTGACAC
>JAFATL010000437.1 GCA_019243975.1 Actinomycetota bacterium
CAGCGCTACTGCATCAACTCCTGCTCGCTCGAGCTCGACCCCGCCACCTGAGTTCGCTGCGAACCGCGGCCATCTTCGACATGGATGGCCTGCTGGTGGATACGGAGCCGCTGTGGCAGGACGCGGAGATCGAGTTGTTCGCCACCGTCGGCCTGCAGCTCGACCGGCCCGCCTGTCGGGAGACGCAGGGGCTGCGCGTCGACGAAGCGGTCGAGTACTGGTACCGCCGCCAGCCGTGGCCCGACGCCGATCTGCCTCACCTGGCCGAGCGCATCGTCGATCGCGTGGCCGAGCTCATGCGGGCGACGGCCACGCCGTTGCCAGGCGTGGAGTCAACGCTGTCGCTGGTGCGCGACCGGGGCATGGCCGTGGCGCTGGCGTCGTCGTCGACGTGGCGGATGATCGAGGCGGTGCTCACCCACTTCGACTGGACGCACCGCTTCGACGTCATCCACTCCGCTGAAGCGGAGCGCTACGGCAAGCCCGACCCGGCCATCTTCCTCACCACCGCGACGCGCCTGGGCGTCGAGCCACGCGCGTGCGTGGTGTTCGAGGACTCGGTGAACGGGATCGTCGCGGCCAAGGCAGCCGGCATGGCGTGCGTCGCCGTGCCGGGCCATGGTGTCGACGTCACGGGCGCGGGCCCAGACGCCATCGTCGAGACGTTGGAGCAGGTGGACGGGGAGTTGCTCGACCGGCTGCTCGAGCCGGCCTAAGCGGTTACTCGACCTCGATGAAGATGCACTCGCCGGGGCACTCTTCAGCCGACTCGATGGTGGCTTCCTCCATCCCCGCGGGGACGTTGGCGAGGCCCTCGGGGCCACCCGGTTCGCTGAAGATCTTGTCGCCTTCCTTGACGTAGGCGAGCCCGTCGTCGAGCAGCGTGAAGACCGAGGGGGCGATTTCCTCGCAGAGGCCGTCGCCGGTGCACAGGTCCTGGTCGATCCACACCTTCATAGCCATGCAAAAACCCTTGTTTGTCTCGTTTCGCCGCCCTCGGCGTCGATGGGAACGTAACGATGTTACCTCGTCGTGTCAATTTCCCCGGCGATGCCGGGTGAAATGTGTCACCGGCGGGCAGCAGTATGGGTCGCATGGAGAAACCCCCGGTGTATGGTCGCCACGGAGGGAGGTGAGCGCCACGGCTGATACGGAGCACGCCAAACGCCTCGCCGCGTCCGAGCGGGAGGTGGCTGATCTCCAGGAGCAGGCGAAAGCCCTCGAAGAGGAGATCATCACCCTGCGGCGTCGTCTGCAGGACGCGCCCAAGCGGGTGCGCACGCTCGAGGAGAAGCTCCTCGAGACCAAGGGCCAGCTGGCCCAGGCCGTGTCGCAGAACGAGAAGCTGACCTACACCTTGCGCGAGGCGCGCGAGCACATCGCCGCCCTGCGCGAGGAAGTCGACAAGCTCACCCAGCCGCCGGCGGCCTACGGCACGTTCCTGGGCACCAACGACGACGGCACCGTCGACGTGTTCTCCGGTGGCCGCAAGATGCGGGTCGCACTGCACCCCGAGATCGACCTGGGCGAGCTGCAGCGAGGCCACGAGGTCGTGCTCAACGAGTCGCTCAACGTCGTGCTGGCGCGCAGCGCCGAGCTGTCGGGCGAGGTCGTCACCCTCAAGGAAGTTCTCGAAGACAAGAAGCGGGCGCTGATCGTCGGCCGGGCCGACGAAGAGCGGGTGGTCGAGCTGGCCGAGTCGCTCGTGGGCGAGAAGCTGCGCGCCGGCGACACCATGCTCATGGACAGCCGCACCGGCCTGCTGCTCGAGAAGCTGCCCCGACCCGAGGTCGAGGAGCTCGTCCTCGAGGAGGTGCCCGACATCAGCTACGCCGATGTGGGCGGCCTCGACACCCAGATCGAGGCGATCACCGACGCCGTCGAGCTGCCGTTCGTGCACCGCGAGCTGTTCGTCGAGCACAAGCTGCCGGCGCCCAAGGGCGTGCTGCTCTACGGCCCGCCCGGCTGCGGCAAGACGCTCATCGCCAAGGCGGTGGCCAACTCGCTGGCCAAGAAGGTGGCCGAGGTCACCGGCGACAACTCGGCCAAGAGCTACTTCCTCAACATCAAGGGCCCCGAGTTGCTCAACAAGTACGTGGGCGAGACCGAGCGCCAGATCCGCCTGGTGTTCCAGCGGGCTCGGGAGAAGTCAGAGGAAGGCATGCCCGTCATCGTCTTCTTCGACGAGATGGACTCGCTGTTCCGCACCCGTGGCACCGGCATCAGCTCCGACATGGAGTCGACGATCGTGCCGCAGTTGCTGGCCGAGATCGACGGCGTCGAGACGCTGAAGAACGTGATCGTCATCGGTGCGTCCAACCGCGAAGACCTGATCGACCCCGCCATCCTGCGGCCGGGCCG
>JAFATL010000455.1 GCA_019243975.1 Actinomycetota bacterium
CCGGCCGCACCGAGGTCATCGCCGACCTCGCCGGCCAGCTCCCCGCCCGGTTCACCGCCGAGCTGCTCGGCCTCGACCCCGACGAGTGGTGGCCGACGATGAAGGAGTGGAGCGAGCGCCTGATGCGCCTCGACGGCGCGTCGATGGACGCGAACGTCATCGCCGAACTCATGACGACGCTGCAGCAGTTGGGCGAGACGGTCATGACCAAGACCGAGGAGTTCCGCGCCTGCCCGGCCGACGGCTTGATGTCCGTCTGGGCCAACGCGCAATTGGCGGACGGCACCCCGATGCCGGTCGAGACGATCTTCCACGAGACCGGGCTGTTCGTCTCCGGCGGTTCCGAGACCACCCGGACCGCCATCGCCCATGGCCTGCGCGCATTCTGCGACCACAACGACCAGTGGGAGCTGCTGTTCGAGGAGCCGTCGCACCTGCCCACGGCGGTCGACGAGGTCATCCGCTGGGTGACGCCGCTCAACAACATGTTCCGCAAGGCGACTCGCGACACCGAGGTGCGCGGCGTGCCGATCAAAGCCGGCGAGCGGGCCATGCTCGTCTACCCGTCGGCCAACCGCGACGAGGACGTCTTCGACGACCCGTTCACCTTCGACGTGACCCGCTCGCCCAACAACCACATCGCATTCGGCTACGGCACCCACTTCTGCATCGGCGCCAACGTCGCCCGCCACGAGCTGGAGCTGCTCTTCGGCAAGCTGACGCGCGACTGGACCAACCTCCGCGTCGTCACCGAGCCCGACGTGGAACCCAACCATTTCGCCCGCGCCGTGCGCTCCTTCGAGATGGCCTTCGAGCCCCGCCACTGAGGGCGTTCGGCGTGGAGGGTGTTGCGCAATAGGCCGGACGACCCATCAAGTCATGGCCCGAACGCTCCGAAGGTTCACCAGACCTCATGTTGAGGGCAGCACCGACCAAGGAGCACCGTGGACCTCATCAGCTACTTCCAGGGCACCATCGCGCCGTACATCCGGGCGCGGTTCAGCAAGGACGAGCGGGGCGCCAGCCTCGTGGAGTACGCCCTCCTCGTGGCCCTCATCGCCGTCGTCTGCATCGTCGCCGTGACGCTGCTGGGCAAGAACGCCTCGGGCAAGTTCAGCTCGGTCGGCTCGTCGCTGCAGTAGTCACACCTTCAGCCTGACGCCGAAGCCCTGTCCTCCTCCCCCGGAGGGCAGGGCTGCGTCACGCGAGCGCCGAGGGCAACGGCTCGCGGTGGATGATGACGAGCTCCGACGTCGTTCGGGTCAGGGCAACGTACAGGCCGGTTAAGCCGGCCTCGCGGGCGACCGCCCCTGGCTCCACGACGATCACGCGGTCGAACTCGAGGCCTTTCACCTCGGCGACGGTCATGGCGCCGAGTTGCGGCGCGAGGTCGGCGGGGGCAACCACGGCCGTGAGGCGATCGTCCTCGTCGGACGTCCGCCGCTTCACTTCGCCAGCCACGTCGTCGGTCTGAACAACGGTCGGCCGGCGGCCGGAGTGGCGCATCGGTCGCGGCGGCGTGAGCTCGGGGTGGACGGCCGCAAGGACACCGGCCGCCAACTCCATCACCTCAGCCGGGGTCCGGTACCCGATGGTGAGCTCCTCGTACCTCACCGTGGGGCCGCCGATGCGCTCGGCCAACTCGTCCCAGCTATGGATGGCCCACGGCGTGGTCGCCTGGGCCAGGTCGCCCACCACGGTCATCGAGCGGCTTGGGCAGCGCCGCATCAGCATGCGCCACTGCATGGCCGACAGGTCCTGCGCCTCGTCGACTATGACGTGGCCGTAGGACGCACCGCGGGCCTCGCGGTCGCCGCCGTCCTGGGCCCGCTGCTCCTCCTCCGCGTACGCGGTCAGCCGCGCCTCGGCGGCGGCGCGCACCACAGGTGACACGCGGCCGAGATCCTCGAGCTGCTGCTCGATGAGGAACCGGTCGTAGGACGAGGTCCGCGGCGACGCGTTACCGGCACCACGCGCCGCGTCGGTCGTCGGGCCGAGCAACGTGTCGGCCTCGTCGAGCAAGGCGATGTCGGCGTCGGTCCACGCCACCGTCTCCACCGAATCGCCCCGTTCACGGAACAGCGCCGCTCGTTCGTCCTCGGTCAGGAGGTCCTCGCCGGCACGCGCCAGCAGCGGAGCCGACCCGAAGAGGTCGCGCAGCAGCTGCCGACCCGACAGCCGCGGCCACATCCGTTCGAGGGCCCGCTGCACCTCGGGGTTGCGGCGCACCGCTCGCTTGAAGCCGTCGGTCTCCGGCACCCGGGCCGCGCCGCCATGGGCCAGCGCCAACCGCTCGGCGTCGGCGTGCGCCGCTTGCCACAGCGCCTCCAGCAACAGCCATTCGACGCGCCGGCGCCGCTCGTTGTGCGTTCCGGCGCGGTCCTTCACCTGCGCCACGATGCGGCGCGATGTCGCGCGAGTCACGCGCAGGGTGAGACTGCCGTGGCCGATCACCAGGTCCTCGCGCAACGGTCGCTCACGGTCGGCGACCGCACGCCGCAGCACCTCGACCATGCGGGCGTCGTGCTTCACGGTCGCGGCGGCAAGCGTGTCCTCACCAGAGGCGCGCACGCCGTCGACCAGCTGTCCCGTCGTGGCCAGCGTCGCGGTCTGTTCGCCCAGGGCTGGCAGCACGTCCTCCACGTAGCGGATGAAGCCGGCGTTGGGGCCGATGAACAGCAGCCCCTCCGTCTCCAGCCGCAGCCGGTGCGAGTAGAGGAGGTAGGCAGCCCGGTGCAGCGCCACGGCCGTCTTGCCCGTGCCCGGGCCGCCCTGCACGACGAGCACGCCTGGCAACGGCGCTCGCACGATGGCGTCCTGCTCGCGCTGGATGGTCGAGACCACGTCGGCCATGCGCCCGGTACGGCGGCGGTCGAGGGCCATGAGCAGCGCCCCCTCCCCCACCAGCTCGAGCGACGAGCTGCGTATCCCCTCGGCGTCGAGGACCTCGTCGTCGAGGCCCACGACCTCGCGGCGGCGGTTGAGGAAGTGGCGCCGCCGGGTGACGCCCATGCGGTCGGAACCGGTGGCCCGGTAAAACGCTTCGGCTGCCGGCGCTCGCCAGTCGACGACCAGCGGCTCCATGCCGCGGTCGTGCACCGCCACCCGGCCGACGACGAGGCTCTCGCCGTCGTCGTGGTCGATGCGCCCGAAGCACAGGGGCTGATCGCCGATGCGGAGCTGCCGAGCCCGGGCGGCGGCGTTGGCGGCGAAGATGTCGCGCTCCCGCCGCCCCTGTTGGTTGGTCGTGGTGTTGGCCTGCGCCTCACTCGCGGACGCGGCCGCCTCCTGCACCAACGCATCGAGCCGTGCGTAGCAACGGTCGACGTACGCCTGCTCGCGCGCCAGCTCCGGATGAGCACCCATGCACGACCCCCGATCGAGCCCCCGACGGGCCCGGAGAGGGCATGGTGAAGGACGCGTGCCCCTTGCGGCAAGAGGGGGTCGATGCGGTAATCTGGTTACAGCAAGGGCGCCCCGAGCGGGCGCCCTTTCCGTTTGTCCGCTGCAGGGTCCCCCAGCTGCGCGCGCGCCGCTGTAAGGATCTCTGCCCATGCACGCAGCTACTGCTCAGGCCTGCGCCTGGTTGGCCGTCTACTTGGAGGACGAACCCAAGCCGGCCGCCGAGCTGTTCGCGCACGCCGCGCGCGAAGGACACCGGCGCACCGAGGTCGTCAAAGCCATGCGTCTGCTCGGCATCGTTCGCCGATCGGCACGCGGCACGGAGCGACGGCCGAGCTACTGGACGGCCGGCGGCCTGATCGCCTGGCCCGAGCCGGTCGTCTCCGACGACGACCGCGCCGTCCTCGCCGTCGCGGCGCGCTGATTGATCGCCGCCGCCAGCTGGTGGACGGGATGCTCGTCCTGCCTGCGCACCCCGAAGTAGCCGACGCCGCCCGGGCGGAACTTCCGGTTACCTGAACTCGTCACCACCAGGCCGGAGTACAGCGGGCCTCGGTGCTCGATGCTGGCGGTATCGACGTCAGCCCACGAGAGCCGGCGCGAGAACAACGACCCGCGCAGTACGAGGAACTCGTCGGTCTGGAACACCGCACGCTTGTTGACCCCGAACCAGCGGGCAACGGCGAGGAACACAGCCACCGCGCCCAGGGCCCGCTCGCCCCAGCCGTGTCCCCGGCCGAGGGCAGCGACGCCTCCGACAGCGACGCCCACCGAAGCAACGCGATCGGCGGTGGGGTTGGCTTCGTAGGTCTCGATACGACTCAGGTTGGGCGGCACGGTCGGCTCTTCTAGTACGACCGGGGCAGCCCGAGCACATGCTCGGACACATAGTTGAGGACCATCT
>JAFATL010000491.1 GCA_019243975.1 Actinomycetota bacterium
GGCAACCGGCGGGCGCGCAACCAGGCGGACGCGGCGCGCCTGTGGCAGGTGTCGGAGGAGCTGACCGGCGTCAGCTACGCCTTGGGCTGAGCCTCGGCCCGACCGAGGTGGCCGCGCACTGCGGCCAACCAACTCGGCGCGTTGTCCTCCTGCGGTGAGTGGCCGGCGGCGGGGATGACCTCGAGCACGGCGTCGGGGATCGCCTTGGCCAGCACCTCGGCCGGCTCCCGCAACCCACTGTCCTTCTCACCGACGATGACCGTTACCGGCATACGCAGACCGGCGACGCCGTCGAGGAGTGCGTCGAAGGTGCCGAGCCCGCGGCCGAGCTGGTCGAGGGCCTCGACGTCCATGTGGGTGAGCTTGTAGCGGATGCGGCTTGCCAGCTCCTCGCGTCGCTCGGGCGTGAGGTCGCCGGCGTTGGGCGCCTGGTCGATGTACGACAGGAACATCTCGGCGACGCCCTCCATCCCGTTCTCGCGCGCCACGCCGACGACGTAGTCGATCCACGACGCGGGGATGCCCCCGGTCGGTTCGGCGAAGGTGTCCATCAGGATCAGCGAGCGCAGCTTCTCGGGGTGGGCAACCGCGTACTGCATGGCGACGATGCCGCCCATGGAGTGACCGAGCAGGTCGAAGGGCGCCAGACCCAGCTGGTCCACGACGCTCCCCAGGTCGGTCGTGAGCTGACCGATGGTGTAGCTGGCCGGGTCGCCGGTGTTGGTGCTGTCGCCGTGGCCCCGCTGGTCGTAGGCGACGACGCGACGGTTCCGGGCCAGGTCACCGGTGACGTCGGTCCAGTCGAGCGAGCTACCGGTGAACCCGTGCAGCAGCAGGAGGGCGGGGTCGCCGTTGCCCTCCTCGTGGACCTCCAGCTCGACGTCGCCGACAGTTCGCTTCCCCATGCGGCGAGCGTAGGAGAAACTGTTCGCATGTTCGACGTCGACACGCTGGTCGCCGACTGCCGCGCCGCGCAGCACGAGAGCGAGCCCCTGCGGGCAATCAAGGAGGTGCTCGCCCGCGCCATGTCGCGGCCCTCCGAGATCACCGACGCGCTGGGCGAGCCGGCCATGGGCGGGTTGCGGATGTTGCACCACACGCCGGAGCTCACCGTCATCAACGTGATCTGGGCGCCCGGCATGGTGCTGCGCCCCCACGACCACCGCATGTGGGCGGCCATCGGCGTCTACGGCGGGCAGGAGGACAACACCTTCTTCCGCCGTGATCCCGAGAAGGGGCTCACGACGTCAGGCGGCAAGTCGCTCGGCGAGCAGGACATCGTGCTGCTCGGCGACGACACCATCCACTCCGTCGCCAACCCCCGCACCCACGAGTTCACCGGCGCCATCCACGTCTACAACGGCGACTTCGTGAACCAGCCCCGCAGTCAATGGGACCCCGACTCGCTCGAGGAGCAACCCCACGACATGGCTGTCACCATCGCCGCGTTCGACGAAGCCAACGCGGCGTGGAAGGCCCGCCAGCAGGCGGGCTGACGCCCCACCCCCATCGCTTTAGCGCTTGAACTCGTCGTATAGGCGAGTTCAAGCGCAATAGTGAGCTAGGACGGCTTGCGTTCCGCGCCGAGGAGGGCGACGAACAGGGTCACCGGCTCCTTGCTCTTGTTGTGCCAGGCGTGGCGGGTGCCGTTCTGCACGACGCAGTCGCCCGGTTGCAGGTGCACCTCGGCGCCGTCGTCGAGCTCGAGCCACACCTCGCCCGACAGCACGACCTCGAAGTCGACGGTGTCGGTGGTGTGCATGCCGGGTGCGTCCGGCTCCATCACGTCGGACATGCCGGGCAGCTTCTCCTGCAGCTCGGCGAACGCAGCGCCGATGTCGAGGTCGGCGGGGATGCCGGTCTCGTCGGGAGCGAGGCTGAAGAAGCCGAACCGGTAGCCACCGGGGCCGGGGAAGTAGCGCGGCGTCGAGGGTTGCGTGCCATCGGTCGGCAGCGTCGGCGGCTCGTCGGATCCCCACAGCCGATGGAAGCCGGGGCCGGGCACGAGCGACAGAACGATGGGGTCGACCTTCGAGTCGGATGCGAACACCGACTTGCCCGTCTTCGGGTCTTGCCCCGTCACCACCAACCGAACCGGTCCGCCGACACCTTCGATGCCCTTCGCCATCCGCGTTTCCTCTCCGCTGTCGCCGACTCAGGTCCAGGCCACGATAGGACCGGCGACTTCGATCAGGCGGTCGGTGTCAGTCCAGTCGACGTCGTTGGGTCCCCAGTCGATGACCGTCGCACCGGGCGGCGGGGTGTCGGTGATGACGACGCTGCCCAGCTCGGTGGTGGGAAACGCACGGCCGAGCCAGAAGCCGGTTGGGCCGGGGCGCGCCGCGATCACCTGCCCGGTGCGGCGGTCGCCCCCGAGGTCGTAGAGCACTTGCGCGGGCGACGGCGGAGTCTTCTGCGACGTGTAGAGCGGCTGGATCACTGCCGCCAACTCGCCGTAGAGGCGGTTAGGTTCGATCGGCGGTTGCGGTGCGAGCGACGGAAGGTCGGTCGGGTCCGCCTCGGTCACCGTCGACAACGCC
>JAFATL010000331.1 GCA_019243975.1 Actinomycetota bacterium
TACACCTCGAAGTCGACCACGGGTGTGGTCGACCTCACGCTCGCGGCCGGAGGCCTGCAAACGCATGCCAGCGCGCCGGTCGGCGGCGTCGCCACACAGGCGAGCAACACGCAGCCGAAGGTGTATAAGCCGGTGAAGGTGCCGGGCGTGCTCGCAGGCACCGCGGGCAAGTTCGTGATCGCCCTCCTGGTGCTCGTCGCGGCGGCGCTCGCCGGTGTTGCCATCGTGCTTCTCACCGTGCGCGACCCCTCGACGCTCGACAGCGCCCTGCGGCCGTACTCCGACGCGCCGGCTCCGGCCGGGGCCGAAGAGGAGCAGGGTGACGCCAGCATCGTGGAGTCCGCGCTGTTGCGGCGTGCGGTTGCCACGACCGCCAACATCGCCCGTGAGCGGGGGGTGCTCGACCGCATCGAGCGCAAGCTGGAGCAGGCCGACCTGGCGCTGCGCCCGGCTGAGTTCCTCTTCTTCTGGCTGCTCATCGCCGCCGTGCTCGTGCCGGCGGGAGCGCTCCTCGGGGGTCTCGTCGGTGGCGTGTTCGCCCTCATCGTGTTCGGGTTCGGCCCGATGGCCATCCTCAACGCCAAGGCATCGGCCCGCCGCAGGAAGTTCACCAGCCAGCTGCCCGACATGCTGCAGCTGCTGTCGAGCACCCTCCGCGCCGGGTATTCGCTGATGCAGGCCGTCGACGCCGTCTCGGTCGAAGCCGAGGAGCCGATCGCCAAGGAGCTGCGACGCGTGCTCGTCGAGGCTCGTCTCGGGCGTCCGCTCGAGGAGGCCCTGGAAGACTCGGCCGCCCGCATGGAGAGCCCTGACTTCGAGTGGGCAGTCATGGCAGTCGGCATCCAGCGGGAGGTGGGCGGCAACCTGGCCGAACTTCTCGACACCGTGAAGGACACCATGACGCAGCGCGAGCGGCTCCGGGGCGAGATCAAGTCCCTTACCGCCGAAGGCAAGATCAGTGCGATCGTGCTCGCCATCCTGCCGGTGGGTCTCGGCTTCTTCATGTGGTCGGTGAACAAGGAGTACATGAAGCCGCTGTTCCACGACAAGATCGGTCAGATCATGCTCGGGGCGGCGTTGTTCGCAGCGCTTGTTGGCTTCTTCTGGATGAAGAAGACGATCGAGATCGAGGTCTGACGATGCTTGTACTTCCGATCATCGCCCTGTTCGTTGCTCTGGGGTTGGGCGTGTGGGTGGTCCTCGAGCAGGCTGACGAGCGGGCCACGATCCGGGGATCACTCCGGCAGCTGCAGGGCTACGAGCTCGATAACGCCCGCGATCGTGAGCTGGCCGAGCCGGTGCGCGAACGGGTAATCCTGCCGATCGTCACCCGTCTCGTCGGCGTTGGAAAGGTGTTCACGCCGGCCGACTACGTCGCCAAGGTTCGTCATCGGTTGACGGTGGCGGGCAAGCCGACGCAGGAGCAGCTCGACCGCTTCCTGGCGGTGCGTGTCATCACGATCGCACTCATCCCGGTGTGGTTCTTCGTGAGCTTGTTCGTGCTCCACCTGGGCCGACGCAATGGCTTTCTCGTGTTCGCGCTGTTGGCGCTGGCGTCGGTGCTCGGCCCCGACGCCATCCTCAACCGCCGGATGGCCGAGCGCCAGCACCTGATCCAGATCAAGCTGCCCGACATCCTCGACCTGCTCACGATCAGCGTCGAAGCCGGGCTTGGTTTCGAACAGGCCCTCGACCGCACCGTGGGCGCCGTGCCCGGGCCGCTGTCGGAGGAGTTCGCCCGCATGCTCGGAGAGGTCCGTGCGGGCGCTCGCCGGGCCGACGCCATGCGCGCCCTCGACGAGCGCACCGACGTGAGCGAGGTGCGGTCGTTCGTGCTCGCCATCCTGCAGGCCGACACGTTCGGCGTGTCGATCGGGCGGGTGCTGCGTTCGCAGGCTGACGAGATGCGTGTTCGCCGCCGCCAGCTGGCTCAGGAGCGGGCGATGAAGGCACCGGTGAAGATGCTCATCCCGATGGTGTTCTGCGTCTTCCCGGCACTGTTCGTTGTCGTCATCGGCCCCGCCGTCCTGTCGTTCATCCACGGCTTCAAGTAGGCCATCCGCCTCATCGCCGCCTCCAGGGCTTCTCTTCACCGGCGTCGTGCCGATCAGGAGAGACCCGAACAGGAGGAAAAGATGGGCAGGACCAGGAAGATCGTCGCGCAGTGTCTCGTGGGGGCGACACTCGTGTTCGGACCGCTCGCAGGCGCCGCGTACGCGGACAAGCCCTGCAACGGCTGCGTCGGCAACGCCGACAACAAGGCCCCGGCCGGTCAGAGCGCCGGCGACAAGAACCACGGCTACGAATGCGATTCCAATCACGGTGTCGGCCAGGGCAACCCCGCGCACAGCGGTTGTGACGACGGCGGCCCCACCAGCGGAGGCTTCTAGGCGACGGCACGGGATCCGGTCCGCGGCAGCGACCGGATCCCGTGTAGCAACTGTCCCCGGCAGAGCCGGGCGGCGGGCGTAGCCTCCGGGCCGTGACGGAGGCTCACACCGCACCGCGACGCAGCGTTCGCCCGTCGCTCGAGTCGTTGTTCGTCGCTGCGTTGGCGTTGTTCGGCTTCGGTCTGGGGGCCCGGCCGATCTCGGACAACTCCGAGCTGCTCCATCTGCGCACGGGCATCCGCATCGCCGCCGGTCACGGCATTCCCCGGGCCGATCCGTACAGCTACACCGCCCATAGTGCCAAGTGGGTGGTGCAGAGCTGGTTGCCCGAGTGGACCTACGGCGTGCTGCACAAGCTGCACGGCTTTCGCATGGTCGAGCTGGAGCAGGCCGTGCTCATGGGCGTGTGCGCCTGGTTGATCG
>JAFATL010000337.1 GCA_019243975.1 Actinomycetota bacterium
CACCGCCGCGCGTGGGCGATCTGCTGCGGGAGTGGCGCCAGCGCCGGCGGCTGAGCCAGATGGACCTGTCGAACGAGGCCGAGGTGTCGGCCCGCCACTTGAGCTTCGTGGAGACGGGACGGTCGAAGCCCAGCCGCGAGCTCCTCCTGCACCTGGCCGAGCACCTCGACGTCCCCCTGCGCGATCGCAACGGCATGCTGCTGGCCGCCGGCTACGCGCCGGTCTACAAGGAGACGTCGCTCGACGACGAGGCGATGGGCCCGGTGCGAGCCGCCCTCGACAAGATCCTCACCAGCCACCAGCCCTACCCGGCCGTGATCGTCGACCGGCGGTGGGACATCGTGTCGGCCAACGACGCCGCCCTCGCCATCCTCACCGAGGACGTCGACCCCGCCCTCCTGCAGCCACCCGTCAACGCGCTGCGCGTGAGCCTGCACCCCGACGGCTTGGCCAGACGCATCGTCAACCTCGACGAGTACAGCGCCCACCTCATCACCCGCCTCGACCGCCAAGCCGCCATGTCGTCGGACACCAGGCTCGACGAGTTGTTGCAGGAGTTGCGCAGTTACCCGGGCGTGAGCGAGACCTCGAACATCGCGGTGGCGCCTGCCGACCTGCTCTTCGCCCCGCTCGTGCTGCGCTCGCGCGGCAACGAGCTGACGTTCTTCAGCACGCTGGCCACGTTCGGCACGGCCCTCGACATCACGCTGGCCGAGCTGTCGATCGAGTCGTTCTACCCGGGCGACGCCGCCACCGAAGACGCGCTCAGGCGGGCTGCAGCTTCGTGAGCTCCACCGCGTTGTCGTGCAGCACGCGCCGGCGCTCGGCCGGCTCGAGCACCTTCGCCTCGACGAGATAGTCGAGGGGCTCGGGCAGGCCTTCGATGTGGGGCCAGTCGGAGCCGAACACCACCCGGTCGGCGCCCATCCACTCGACGATCGAGCCGAGGTCGTCCTCCCAGAACGGGTTGATCCACACGTGCCGGCGGAAGATCTCCACGGGGTCGTCGGGGAAATAGCCGGGGAACTTCTTGGCGCTCGACCGCGCCTTGCGGAACAGGTCGGGCAGGAACTCGGCGCCGTTCTCCACCGCCACCACCCGCAGGTTGGGGAACTTCACGAAGTGGTTGGCCAGCACCATCGACAGTAGGTAGTTGTGGATCGCCTGCTCGATGGCGAAGGCGCCGATCGACGGCTGGCGACCGCCCTCGAAGTTGGCCGAGAACGAGCGTTGCCCGTATCCCTCCGTGGACACGCCCGCGTCGGACGCGTGCACCACGACGGTCACGCCCGACTCGTTCACGCGCGCCCAGAACGGGTCGAACACCTTGTCGAACGGCGACTGCCGACCGAGTGCGGTGGTCGGGGCGGCAGGACGCATCACGATCAGCTGGGTGCCCTCGCCCAGTGCCCACTCCAGCTCCTCGACCGCCCAGTCGGGGTCGGCCAGCGTGATGTAGGGCGCGGTGAAGATGCGGTCCTCGAAGTTGAACTTCCAGTCGTCGAGCAACCACCGGTTGAAGCCGCGGAACGTGGCGCACACCGCCTCGGGGTCGTCTTTGAGCAGCTCCTCGTAGACCATGCCGAGCGTGGGGAACAGCCAGCACCCGGCCAGCTGCTGCTCGTCGAGGCGCATCACCCGCGGCTCGGGATGGCGGTACTCGTCGCGGATGGGCTCGTGGTCGCGCAGGCGGGACAAGAGGTTGACCATGTCGGCCTTGCCGCGGAAGTAGTCGTACAGGCAACCGGGCTTGGAGATCGGGTCGAACGTGGCGTTGGTGACGGCGTGGCTCAGCTTCCCGCCGACCAGGTGGTAGCGGCGGCCGTCCATCTCCACCCACTGCACGCACCGGGGCTGCATCTTGCGGTCGACGTGCCGGGTGAACGCGTCCTCGGCCTCGTAGTAGTGGTTGTCGGCGTCGAAGACAGGGTGATCCACTTCGGCGGAGCCGAACGAAGGGCTTGTGTCCACGAGGAAAAGCGTAGTTGTGGCCCACCGGCAAGACTCTCCCCGTGATCACGCGCCAGTCCGGTTACCTGCAGCTCCGCGACGAAGCCGCCCCGCCGGAGGTCGACCACCTCCAGCGCGAGGGGTGGGTCCTGCTCAAAGACGTCTTCACCCCTGACGAGGTCACCGACCTCGAGAAGGACATCGACCGCGTCTTCGACGAGATCCCGCCCGACGAGCGCAACGAGCGGGCCGAGGCCGATCACTGGGCGCCCTTCCGCTACGAGATGCTCAACCGCAGCGAGGTGTGCCAGCGGGCCATCGCCCACCCCCGCATCCTCGAGGTGATCGAGCCCCTGCTCGGCGAGGACTGCCACGTCATCGCCAACACGGCGTGGCGCCAGCCGCCCGAACCCAGCGGGCACGGCGGCCGCTTCTGGCACATCGACAGCGGCCCCCACATTCCCCGCCCGGCGGACGTGCCGTGGGACGACCGCATTCCGTACCCGGTCTTCGCGGTGGCGGCGCACCTCTACGTGTGGGACTGCCCGCTG
>JAFATL010000708.1 GCA_019243975.1 Actinomycetota bacterium
CCGCGGCTTCCATGGCACTCGCGTCGACGACATCACCGAGGCGGCCGGCCTGTCCCACGGCGCGTTCTACCGGTACTTCGAGAACAAGGGCGACATGGTGCGGGTGCTCGCCCAAACCGCCCTCGGTCACGTGTCGACCTCCCTCGACGTCATCCCCGACGTCGCCGGCGCCTCCGCCGCCGAAGAGGCACCGGCGATGCGCGAGTGGCTGCGCCGCTACACGGGCGCCCACGCGGCCGAAGCCGCGCTCATCCGGGTGTGGATCGAGGCGTCAGCCGAGGACGAGGAGCTCAGCCGCGAGTCGGCGGCCGCCCTCGATTCAGGCCGCGTCCGCATGGCCCGCTTCCTCGCCCCCCGCCGCTTCGGCGACATCGACGCCGACGCCCTCCTGTTGCTGATCCTCCTCGACGCCGCCGTCGCCCGCCGCCGCGCCCTCGACCACATCGAAGCCGCCGCCGCCGTCGTCGAACGCGGCCTCCTCGGCCTCTAGATCTCCGAACTCGCCACACTTGACCGCGTATACGCGGTCAAGTGTGGCGAGTTCGTGGTGTCAGTGGGCCGGCCAGCCGACGGTCTTGGTCTCGGTGAAGACGTCGAGGCCTTCGATGCCGCACTGGCGGCCGATGCCCGAGCCCTTGTAGCCGCCGAAGGGGGCGTCGGCCCCGTACCAGACGCCGCCGTTGATGCCGAGGGTGCCGGTGCGGATGCGGCGAGCGACGGCCTTGGCCCGGTCGAGGTCGCCCGACGAGACGGCGCCTGACAACCCGTAGGTCGACGCGTTGGCGATGCGCACCGCGTCGTCGTCGTCCTCGAACGGGATCATCACCAGCACCGGCCCGAAGATCTCCTCCTGGGCGATGGTCATGTCGTTTTCGACGTCGGCGAACAGCGTGGGCTCGACGTAGAAGCCCTTGGGCAGGTGCGTGGGCACGCCGCCGCCGGTGACGACCCGGGCGCCTTCGGCCTTGCCCTTCTCGATGTAGCCGAGCACGCGCTCCTGCTGCTTCTTGGAGATCTGCGGGCCTTGCATGTTCGACAGGTCGGTGGGGTCGCCGTACGACCAGCCGTCGAAGCCCGCCTTCACCAGCTCGACCGCTTCGGCGTAGCGCGAGCGGGGCACGAGGATGCGTGACGGGATGGCGCACCCCTGGCCGCCGTGCATGCACGACGTGACGGCGTGGGGAAGCGACGCTTCCAGGTTGGCGTCCTCGAGGAAGAGGTTGACCGACTTGCCGCCCAGCTCGAGGAACACCGGCTTCAACGTCGCCGCGGCTGCGGTCATGATCGCCTTGCCTGTCACGGTCGAACCCGTGAACGCCACCATGTCGACGTCGGGCGACGTCGATAGCACTTCACCGACGAGGTGATCGCTGCTGGGAACGATGTTGACGACGCCGGGCGGGATGTCGGTGTGCTCGGCGATCAGCCGGCCGAGACGCGTGGCGTTCCACGGTGTGTCGGGCGCGGGCTTGAGCACGCACGTGTTGCCCATGGCGAGCACCGGCCCGAGCTTGTTGAGGATGATCTCCATCGGGAAGTTCCACGGCACGATGACACCGACGACGCCGACGGGTTCCTTCCACACGTAGCGCTCGGTCTGGTACCCGACACCCATCGAGTCCTTGGGCCCGAGCGGGCGCTCCCACTCGTACTCGTCGATCATCGACGCGGGCCACGACAGGGCCTCCCGCAGCGGGGCGTCCAGCTGAGGCCCGTAGGTGATGAGCATCGGGCAGCCGACTTCGGCCACCAGTTCGGCCCGCAGCTCCTCCTGCTCCTTCTCGATGGCGGCCTGCAGCTGGGCCAGCGACTGCTTGCGCAGCTCGCGGTTCGTGCCCCAGTCGGTGGTGTCGAACGCCCGCCGGGCCGCCTCGACGGCGCGCTCCATGTCGGCCTTGGACGCGTCGGTCGTGGTGCCGAGCACCTCTTCGGTGGCCGGGTTGATGTTGTCGAACTCGGCGCCCGACTCGGCGTCGACGAGCTTCCCGTCGATCAGCATGCGGTGCTCGCCCATTGGCACGTCCCCTTCGCCTCGCAGCAGTTCTGACACTCGCGTCATCGCGATCCGTCGAGACACTACCGTGACGCCCGTGACCGCGGCTGGCGACACGATCGCCGATCTCGTGCTCGGACGGGCCGACGACGACACCGTCGGCCTGCGCTTCGATGACGAACAGTGGACGTGGCGCGAGGTCGTCGAAGAAGCACGGGCCCGGGCTGCGCTGCTCACCTCGCTTCGGGTCGACGGACCGTTCCATGTGGGCGTGCTGCTGGAGAACACGCCCGAGTACCTCTTCCTCCTCGCGGGCGCGGCGCTGGCGGGGGCAGTGGTGGTCGGCATCAACCCGACCCGGCGGGGCGCCGAACTGGCCCGCGACATCCGCCACACCGACTGCCAGTTCATCCTCACCGAACGCAGCCAGCTGCCGGCCCTCGACGGCCTCGACCTGGGCCTGCCGCCGGAGCGGGTGCTGGTGGTCGACGACGACGCCTATCCGGCGCAGGTCGACGGCGTACGGGGCAGGCCGCTGCCCGACGTGCGTCCCCAGCCCGACGACCTCGCATTGCTCATCTTCACCTCGGGCTCCACGGGCGCGCCCAAGGCCGTGCGCATGACGCAGGGCAGGGCCGCGGGGGTGGCGGCGCGCGTGCCGTTCACCACCGACGACCAGCTCTACAGCGCCATGCCGTTGTTCCACGGCAACGCGCTGAACGCGGCCGTGTTCCCCGCCTTCCGTAGCGGCGCCACCCTCGTCCTGCGCCGTCGCTTCTCGGCGTCGGGCTTCCTGCCCGACATCCGGCACTACGGCTGCACGTTCTTCAACACCGTCGGTCGCGCCATCGCCCACATCAACGCCACGCCGCCCACCGAGCACGACCGCGACCACCAGCTCAAGTGGGTGCTGGGCCCGGAGACGTCTGAAGCCGACAAAGCCGCGTTCACCGCGCGCTTCGGTGCGCCGATCTTCGAGGGCTACGGCTCGAGTGAGAACGCCGTCTTCCTCAACCCGGCCGGAATTCCGGGCTCGCTCGGAACGGCGCCGCAAGGCGCCGACGTCGCCGTCGTGGACCCGGCGAGCGGCGAGGAGTGCGAGCGGGCGCAGTTCGACCAGGGCGGTCGCCTCCTCAACGCCGAGCGGGCCATCGGCGAGCTGGTCGGACGCAACGCCGTCGGCCGGTTCGAGGGCTACTACAACAACCCCGAAGCCGAGGCCGAGCGCGTGCGCAACGGCTGGTACTGGTCGGGCGACCTGGCCTACCGCGACACCGACAGCGTCTTCTACTTCGCCGGGCGTACAGGCGACTGGCTGCGCGTCGACAGCGAGAACTTCGCCGCCGCCCCCGTCGAGCGCATCCTCGGCCGCGCCCCCGGCGTGGCCGGCGCCGCCGTCTATGCGGTGCCCGACACCACTACTGGCGACCAGGTCATGGCCGCCCTCGAGCTGCAGCCCGGTGTCGCGTTCGACCCGAGCGCCTTCGAGACGTTCGTCGACACCCAGCCCGACCTCGGCCCCAAGTGG
>JAFATL010000728.1 GCA_019243975.1 Actinomycetota bacterium
CCGTTCGCGTCGAGGTGCTGTCGCGCTTCCTCACCCCCGGTCAGGCCAAGAAGGTGGCCGACGGCGTCCGCGACGGCACCGTCGACCTCGTCATCGGCACCCATCGCCTCCTGTCGGGCGACATCAAGTTCAAGGACCTCGGCCTGCGGGTCGTCGACGAAGAGCAGCGCTTCGGCGTCACCCACAGAGAGGCCATCAAGCAGCTGCGGACCAACGTCGACGTGCTCACGCTCACTGCCACGCCCATTCCCCGCACGCTGGAGATGAGCCTCACCGGCATCCGCGACCTCACGATCCTCAACACACCGCCGGCCGACCGCCAGCCGATCCTCACCTACGTGGGCGAGTACGACGAGCGCGCCGTGGGCGAGAGCATCCGACGCGAGCTGTTGCGTGAGGGCCAGGTGTTCTTCGTGCACAACCGCGTGGCCGACATCGAGCACGTGGCCGCCGACCTGCGCGAGATGGTGCCCGAGGCGCGCGTCGCCATCGCCCACGGGCAGATGGACGAAGGCACGTTGGAGAAGGTCGTCCTCGACTTCTGGGAGGGCCAGTACGACGTGCTCGTGTGCACGACGATCATCGAGAGCGGCATCGACATGCCCACGGTGAACACGCTCGTCGTCGACCGCGCCGACCTGTTGGGCCTCGGTCAGCTGCATCAGATCCGCGGCCGCGTGGGGCGGGCCGGTCAGCGCGCGTACGCCTACCTCTTCTTCCCGCCCCAGCGTTCCCTCACCGAGGAGGCGTACGAGCGGTTGCGCACGATCGGCGAGCACACCGAGTTGGGCTCGGGCTTCAAGATCGCCATGCGCGACCTCGAGATCCGGGGCGCCGGCAACCTGCTGGGTGCCAGCCAGTCCGGCCACATCGCGGCGGTGGGCTACGACCTCTACGTGCAGATGGTCAGCGAGGCCGTGGCCGAGCTGAAGGGCGAGACCCCGCGCGAGCCGGCCGAGGTCAAGCTCGACATCCCCCTCGACGGCAACCTCCCGGTGGAGTACGTCGGCCGGGAGGACTTGCGTCTCGAGGCGTACCGGCGGCTGGCCACCGTCACCACGCTGGCCGAGGTCGACGACATCCGCACCGAGTGGCTCGACCGGTACGGGCCGCCGCCGGCGCAGGCCGAGCGCCTGCTCGCCGTAGGCCGCCTGCGGGCCGAGTGCGTGCGCCTGGGCGTGAAGGAGATCACCGTCGCCCGCGACGTGGCCCGGCTGTCACCCATCGAGCTGCTGACCAGCCAGCGCATCCGGCTCCAGCGGGTGTACCCGAAGGCCGTCTACAAGGAGGACCTGGGCCAGCTCGTCCTGCCGCTGGCCCGGGGGGCCGACCCGGTGGAGGCGCTCCTGGCTTTCATCGACGCGATGGTGCCCAACGAGGCCTTGTCACTACCATCAGCGGCACCGTGAAGAAGTTCCTGCCCCTGTTCGTCGCCGTCATCGCGCTCGTCGCCTCCGGCTGCGGCTCGCTCACCCCCTGGGCGGCGCGCGTCAACGGCCAGATCGTGAGCCGCAAGTCGCTCGACACCGAGCTCGACACGATCATGCACAACAAGTCGTACCTGCAGGCGGTCAACGCCTCCCTGGCCCAGGAAGGCGCCAAGGTCGAAGGCTCCGGCAAGGGCACCGTCGACAGCAACTTCGCGGCCCGGGCCCTCACCCGGCGCATCCTGCTGTCGCTCGTGCACCAGGAGGTGCAACGCCGGCACCTCACGATCAGCGACGCCGACCGGGCCGCCGCCCGCACCAGCGTCGTCGCCGGGTTCCAGGACTCGAAGACGTTCACCAGCTTCCCGAAGGCGTACCAGAACGACGTCATCAAGACGACGGCCGAAGTGAACGCGCTGCAGAAGTCGCTGCAGACGGGCGGTGGCTCCGACGCCGCCCTGCGCGCGTACTACGACAGCCACAAGAACGACTTCACCGAGACGTGCGTGAGCCACATCCTCGTCGACACCAAGGCTCTGGCCGACAACCTGCGCACGCAGATCGCGGCCGGCGGCGACTTCGCGGCGCTGGCCAAGGCCAACTCGAAGGACAACCAGGGCCCGACCGGCGGCAGCGCGGCCAAGGGCGGCGACCTCGGCTGCATGACCGAGCAGGAGGCGTCGAGCCTCGACCCGACGTTCCTCGCCGCCATGAAGGCGCTGCCCACCGGGCAGGTGAGCGACGTCGTGCAGACGCAGTTCGGCTTCCACATCATCAAGGTCACCGACCGCCGCACCCGCTCGTTCGAAGACTCCAAGTCGCAGATCTCCGACCAGCTCAACTCTGACGCCAGCAACGCGTTCAGCGACCTGATCACCAAGCTCGTGTCGAAGGCCCACATCGAGGTCAACCCTCGCTACGGCCACTTCGAGAAGGGCGCCCGCCTCGGCGTCGTCCCGCCGGCGCCCCCGTCAGTGGGGGCCACGACCACCACCGAGCCCGGTCCTGACCTGGGCGACCTCGGCGGTCAGGGCGGCGGCCAGAGCGTGCCGGGCGGCGACCAGGGGACGCCTCCGTCATCGCCGTAAACCCGGTGACCCGCGTGGTGGTGGTCGGGCTCGGCCCGGGTGGTGCCGACCTGCTGACGGCGGGCACCAAGGCGACCATCGACCGCATCCCCACGCGCTTCGTGCGCACGGCGCGCCATCCCGCTGCGTCGGCGGTGCCCGGCGCGGTGTCGTTCGACGACGTCTACGAGAAGGCGTCCACCATCGACGAGGTGTACCGCACGATCGTCGACCGCCTGTGCGCCCAGAAGGGCGAGGTGCTCTACGCCGTGCCCGGCTCGCCGCTCGTGGCCGAGCGCACGGTCGAGCTGCTGCTCGCCGACTCGCGCGTCGAGGTGTGGCTGATGCCCGCGATGTCCTTCCTCGAGCTGGCGTGGGCCCGCCTCGGTGTCGACCCCGTCGCCGCCGGGGCGCGCCTGGTCGACGGCCACCGGTTCGCGGTGGAGGCGGCCGGCGAGCGCGGCCCGCTGCTCGTCGCGCAGTGCGACAGCAAGCAGGTGCTGTCCGACATCAAGCTGGCATTCGACGAGGCACCGCCCAAGACCGCTGTGGTGCTGCACCACCTGGGCCTGCGCGACGAGAAGGTCGCCGAGGTGAAGTGGGAGGACCTCGATCGAGCTGTCGAGCCCGATCACCTCACCTCCATCTGGTTGCCAGAGCTGGCCGCGCCCGTGGGACAGGAAGTGGCGCGGTTCGTCGAGCTGGTGCGCACGCTGCGCGACCGGTGCCCGTGGGACCGCGAGCAGACGCACGAGACGCTGAGCCGACACGCCCTGGAAGAGGCGTACGAGCTCGTCGAGGCCATCGCCTCGGGCGATCCCGCCCACCTGCAAGAGGAACTGGGCGATGTGCTGTTCCAGGTGGTGTTCCACGCCACGCTGGCGACCGAAGACGGCGAGTTCACCATGGCCGACGTGGCGCGGGGCGTGCACGACAAGCTCGTGTCGCGTCACCCGCACGTGTTCGGTGAGGTCGAGGCCGACACCGCGGGCCAGGTCGTGAAGAACTGGGAGCAGATCAAGCGCGAGGAGAAGGGCCGCACCGGCCTGCTCGACGGCATCCCCGAGGGTCTGCCCGCGTTGCTCTACGCGGCCAAGGTGCAGCGCAAGGCGGCGTCCATCGGCTTCGACTGGGAGACGGTCGCGCAGGTCTGGCCCAAGGTCGTGGAAGAGATGAAGGAGCTGCGCACCGAGCCGAGCACCGACGAGATGGGCGACCTGCTGTTCGCGGTGGTCAACCTCGCCCGTCACCTCGGGTTCGACCCGGAGTCGTCGCTGCGTGCCGCCACCGCCAAGTTCGCCGGCCGCCTCGGCGCCGTCGAGCAGCTGGCGACCAGCCGCGGGCTCGACCTGCACGCCCTCGATGCGCCCGCGTTGGACGCGTTGTGGGAAGAAGCCAAGCGCGGCTCCTGATCCTGTAGCGTTTAACAACAGTCACAGGAGTCACATGAGCAGCATTGAACACATTCTGGCGCGGGAGGTCCTCGATTCGCGGGGCAACCCGACGGTCGAAGTCGAGGTCTTCCTGGACTCGGGGGCCAAGGGGAGGGCGATCGTGCCTTCCGGCGCGTCCACGGGCATGTTCGAGGCCGTCGAGCTGCGTGACGGCGACGGGCGCTTCGGCGGCAAGGGCGTGCGCCGTGCCGTCGACAACGTCAACGGCGAGATCCTCGACGCGCTGCTGGGCATGGAGGCGCTCGACCAGCGCGGCATCGACATGGAGCTGCTCAGCCTCGACGGCACCGACAACAAGGCGCGGCTCGGGGCCAACGCCCTCCTCGGCGTGTCGCTGGCCACCGCCAAGGCGGCGGCCGACGAGCTCGAGCTGCCGCTGTACCGCTACGTCGGCGGCGCCAACGCGCACGTGCTGCCCGTCCCGATGATGAACGTCATCAACGGCGGCGCCCACGCCGACAACAACGTCGACCTGCAGGAGTTCATGCTCATGCCGATCGGCGCCGCGTCTTGGTCCGAGGCGTTGCAGTGGGGCGCCGAGACGTACCACGTGCTGAAGGGCATCCTGCACGACCGCGGCCTGTCCACCGCCGTCGGCGACGAGGGCGGGTTCGCGCCCGACCTGGCGTCGAACGAAGAGGCCATCCGCATCCTCGTCGAGGCGATCGAGAAGGCCGGCTTCACGGCGGGCGAGCAGATCGCCCTCGCCCTCGACCCGGCGACGAGCGAGATCTACCGCGACGGCAAGTACCACCTCGACAGCGAGAAGCGCGAGCTC